>JBAPMH010000338.1:0-10027 GCA_049278515.1 Chthoniobacterales bacterium | reverse complement strand
GGCGGTGGTCGAAATCTACGAGGGCGAGCCGATGGATTATCCCTTCGATAAACACAGCGCCGAGCTTTCTTTCGCCTTTCAGGGAGCCGGTGGTGGAAATGAATCGGTTCCCGTGGCGGTCGAGCTCCGGGGATCGGTCGCCGGCCTCCGGATCGACACGGAGTATGCGAAGGAGAACACGCCCGAGCATGCCGTTGTCGACATCAACCTCGAGCGCGCGAGCACGGCCCGCTTTTTTTCCATCTTCATCATGATCGCCATGTGGGCCCTGGTGGGCGGCGTGGTTTTTCTCGTCTTCCGCGTCCTCGCCGGCCATCGCAAGATCGAGATCTCGATGTTTTCGTTCCTGGGGGCGTTGCTCTTTGCTTTTCCGGCGCTGCGCAACAGCCAGCCGGGCACTCCGCCGATCGGAACCCTGAGCGATTTCCTCGCGTTCTTCTGGGCGGAAGTAATCATCGCGCTCTCGCTGCTTTCGGTGGTGATCTGCTGGCTCGTTCGCGGTCCGGGCAACGACGCGAAGAAGTAGGTTAAGACTTGTCTACTTCGTTAACAGCATCGTCATTCTGAGCGCAGCGCAGCGGAGTCGAAGAATCCCGTGGCGGAACCTTTAGGCACACCCAACGGGATCCCTCGACTCCGCTGGGATGACTAGCGGGCTTGCCATGAAAGAACGTCTCTCACTTCTCCTGGAGCGGTATCCAATTCTCGGACCATGTGAAAGGGACCTGACCGCGGCCTTGGACCTGTTAGAGACAGCTTATCGAAACGGGAACAAGCTCCTGGTTTGCGGCAATGGCGGCAGCGCGGCCGACAGCGACCACCTGGTGGGCGAACTGATGAAGGGCTTTCTCAAGCGCCGTCCGATTCCTTCCTCGCACGCTGCCCAGCTGGAAGCGGCGGGCGGCAGCGCTGGAAAGACGATTGCCGGCCAGCTCCAGGGATCCCTGGCCGCGGTCTCCCTGCCGTCCCAGGTATCGCTCGTCACGGCGATCGGCAACGATATGAATTACGAGATGATCTTTGCCCAGCAGGTTTATGGGCTGGGGCGGCCCGGTGATGTCTTGCTCGGGATCAGCACATCGGGAAGGTCGAAGAATGTCGTCAACGCGGTCATTGTGGCGAAAGCGTTCGGGCTTAAGTCAATTGCCCTGACGGGCCAATCGGGAGGAGACCTTGCGCCGCTGGCTGATGTGGCCATTAAGGTGCCCTCCGATGACATCGCGGAAATTCAGGAGATGCATCTGCCGGTTTACCATTGGCTCTCGACGGAATTGGAAGCGGCGTTTTTCCCGGAATAAAGCATTTGAACCGCCGATTACGCGGATGACACGGATGGGGGAAGACTTGAGGGAGCGCGTGGCTCTGGCTGCGGACAATCTCTTATCCGTGCAATCCGCGTAATCCGCGGTTTCTCTTATTTCTTAAATCACGCGCTCGTTCCCGCCATCAACGGGAATCTGCGCGCCGGTGGTTTTGGCGAAAACCGGCCCGCACATCTCCGCGGCCAGCTCGGCGACATCCACGCTTCGGACTTCGGTCTTCAGAACGTTGTTCCGTTTGTATTCGTCGACCGACAAACCATAACTCGCGGCGCGGGCCGCGAGCACGTCGTCCGTCCAGATGCCAGTGTCGAAGACCGCGTTTGGGTGAAGGGTGTTTACGCGGATACCGGCGGCGCCCCATTCCAAAGCTGCCACGCGCGCGAGCTGGGTGAGCGCCGCCTTCGAAGCGGAGTAAGCCGCCGCACCTGGACCTGGAGCCGCCACGTTTTTCGAGCCGATCACAACGACCCGCCCGCCGTTGGGCGCGAGCTTGAGGAGGGGATAACATTCGCGCAGCAGGGTTAGATTCGCGTCGAGATTCACTGAGAAGACGCGACGCCATTCCGTTTGATCGAGCGACTCGATCGGCGTTCCCGCCGGGAAAACTCCCGCGTTCAAAATGAGCATGTCCAATCCGCCAAAGGTTCGGACCGCCCTCTCCAGGGCAGCGGCCACGGCCTGGTCGGAAGTTATGTCACATTGGAGTCCGAGATAATCCGGCCTGCCCGCCATGCTTGTTTCGATTCCGGGAGCCACATCAAGACCGATCACGGCCGCGCCCCGCTTAAGCAGAGCCGCCACGCACGCTTTCCCGATTCCCGACGCGGCCCCGGTAACGCACGCGATTTCCCCCGTGAAGACCGCTGGCTTCCCAGCCCGGCGCAATTTCGCCTGTTCCAGATCCCAGTATTCGAATTCAAACAGCTCTTCTTCGGGCAGAGCGCGATAACCTCCCAGCGCTTCCGCTCTCGTGACCACTTCAATGGTGTGCGCGTAAAGATCTCGCGCAATGCCGGCCTCCCGGGCAGACCGTCCGACGGTGCACATCCCGAGTTCGCTATCCAGGATCACTCGCGGCGCCGGATCGAGCATGGTCTTGGCTTCCCTGACCCGAGACGAATGCCGGGCAAAATATTCGCGATAAGCGGAGGCATACGCATTCACATCTCGTCCCAGCAAAGGAAGTCGTTTGGTGCGCAGAATGTGATCGGGCGTGGCGGGTCCTCGCTGCGAAATTTCGTGAACGCCGCTCGCGCGGGCAAAGGCGAACGATCGCGGATCTGAGGAGGCGGAGATTATCACCGGGAAGCCGGCGGCATCGGCGATCTGTTTTCGCAGCGCCGCCAGTTCACCGCGCAGAGGTCCGATGTGACTTGTGGGACCTACGGCGGGCAGCTCCCACGCTCCATGCTGCTTCAAATAATTCTTCGCCCGCTCCACCAGGGAAATCATCCGGCGATAGGATTCCTCCGCGGTAGCACCGAAGGAAAAGATCCCGTGCTTCAGCAAGACCATTCCAATCGTCGATGGGGTCAATTCGCTCTCGATTTTTGCGGCACAAACCCGCGCCAATTCGAATCCCGGCATGACGTAGGGCACGACGATGACATCGTTACCGTAGATTTCGCGGACCCGAGCTTCGCCCTGGTCCGTGTTCGTAACCGCGAGCACCGCATCAGCGTGGGTGTGATCGACAAACTTGTGCGGGATTACCGCGTGCAAAATCGTTTCGACCGAAGGAGCGGGAGCGTTGGCCCGGGTGACGTTCGTGGCCAGCTCATTCACCATCTGCGGATCGGAAAGGGTGTCGAGGCGCGCCAGTTTTAGCAATGGGGCCATCCTCACCGGCGCAAACCCATTCGCCTCTATGGTTTCCAAATCCCAGCCGCTGCCTTTGACGTAAAGAATTTCCTCTTCGTCCCCGACCGCATTCCGCTCCTTCACTTTCACGGAGGTGTTGCCCCCGCCGTGGAGAACGAGGGTCTCATCGCGCCCCAGCAACCGGGAGCTGTAAACGCGCAGGTCCAAATCGGATTTGCATTTGCCGGCCTCGGCGGCGTCCCAAAGATTCTTCATCCTGCTGGGCGCATCATCAATGGTACGGCGAGACTCTGTCGAGCCGAACATCGCAGGGCCCTACCATCGCTAATCAGCGTCTCGGCCCTGCTAATCGCTGATTCGCGTCGCCGATTGCGCATTGACACTGTAGCGTGCGCCGCCGGATACATCGGGACGTGAGCACGACCAGGCCCATGATTCTTCAGAATGACTTTAAGCGTCAATGGGAGTTCCTGGAAGCGCCGGTCCTGGACGCTGTCCGCAGGGTAGGGGAGAGCGGCTGGTATATTCTGGGCCGGGAAGTCGAAGCGTTTGAGACGGCGCTCGCGGAATTTTGGGGCGTGGCCCATGCCGTGGGAACCGGCAACGGCCTCGACGCCCTCGAGATCGGTCTGCGTTGCCTGGATCTCCGCCCGGGCGAGAAGGTTTTGACGACGCCTCTTTCGGCTTTCGCGACGACGCTCGCGATCGTCCGGGCGGGAGGTGTCCCCGTGTTTGTCGAAGTCGACGACTCGGGTTGCATCGATCTGCAGCAGTGCCGGGAAGTGTTGACGAAGGACCGATCGATCCGTTTTCTGGTGCCCGTTCATCTTTACGGGCTCGCCTTGCCGATGCCGGAACTTGACCGGCTGAAGACAGATTTCGGCCTGCAAATTGTGGAGGATTGCGCGCAATGTATCGGCGCTTCGTTTGGGAAGGCGGCGGCGGGAACCGTCGGCCAGATGGCGGCGACGAGTTTTTACCCTACAAAAAATCTTGGCGCGCTGGGGGATGCCGGTGCGCTCCTGACCAACGATGACGCCCTGGCCGAGAAGGCAAAAAGCCTGAGGAATTACGGTCAGTCAGCTCATTACCTCCATTCCACGCTTGGATTGAACAGCCGGCTCGATGAGCTCCACGCCGCAGTGCTCCGGGAAGCGTTTCTTCCGAATCTTGAACGGTGGACGAAAGCGCGCCGCCGCACCGCCAAAAAGTATCTGGAACAAATCAAGCACCCCTCGATTCAACTTTTGTCCCCCGATCCGGCGATGGAGCCGGTCTGGCACCTGTTTCCTATTCTCGCCGCCGACGGATTACGAGACCAACTCCGAAGTTATCTTGATTCCTGCGGCATTATGACCGGCGTCCATTATCCTCGCCTAATCTGCGACCAACCGGCTTTGCAAGGTGGCTCCTGGGAGAATGCGGTGGAACCTGTCAAGGCCCGCCGCTTCGCCCAATGCGAACTCTCCCTGCCGATCCATCCTTTTTTGACCGAAGCGGAAGTTGATGCTGTTATCGCCGCCTGCAACGATTGGAAAATTTAGCCCAGCATGAAAAGCGAGTTTAACGGAGCGCGCGTCCTGATTACGGGGGGTCTCGGCTTTATCGGTTCGAATCTTGCCCGGCGCCTGGACAGCTTTGGCGCCGTCATCACGGTGGTGGACAGCCTGATTCCGGATTACGGCGGCAATCTCCACAACATCGACGGCCTGCAAGATCGGCTTCAGGTAAACGTCTCGGACGTCCGCGACACCCACAGCCTGCGCTACCTGGTCCAGGGCAAGGACTACCTCTTTAACCTGGCCGGCCAAACGAGCCATCTCGATTCGATGCGCAATCCCATGCCCGATCTCGAGATCAACTGCCAGGCGCAGCTTTCGATCCTCGAGACCTGCCGCGCCTACAATCCGAAAATCAAAATCGTCTTTGCCAGCACCCGCCAGATTTATGGACGGCCCAATAGCCTTCCCGTCACCGAGACGCACCCGATCAATCCGGTGGACGTCAACGGGATCAATAAGATGGCCGGGGAAAAGTATCACCTTCTCTATAGCGACCTTTACGGGATTCCCGCGACGGCCTTGCGCTTGACGAACACGATCGGACCAAGAATGCGGATCAAGGACGCACGCCAGACCTTCGTCGGTCTTTGGGTGCGGCAGCTCATCGAAGGCAAGCCGATCGAGGTTTGGGGCGGCAAGCAGCTCCGCGATTTCACCGACGTCGAGGACGCGGTGGATGCTTTTCTCATCGCCGCCGCCAGCCCTTCCACAAATGGCCAGGTTTATAACCTGGGCGGCCCTGAAGTTCTGGATCTTGAAACCCTGGCCAAAATGATGGTCGAGATAAATGGTTCGGGCGAATACGTCATCCGCGAATTTCCCAGCGAACGACGAGCGATCGACATTGGCGATTACTACAGCGACTTCTCGAAAATCCGAACCGAGCTAGGCTGGACCCCGCAACGCACCCTGCGCGAGACGCTCAAATCCACCTTGCTCTACTTCCGGGACGCGCTGCCTCACTACCTGTAGTCATCCCGAGCTTGTCGAGGGACCCCGTTGCAAAACCTGAACGCTTACACGTCCGACAAGCCGTTTTGCGTAATGGCTTTCAAGATGGCAGCCACAGCATCGCTAAAATTCGAAACCGTGAGCTCCGGCAATTCCCTCAATTTTTCACGATAACCATGATCAATAAAGATCGCCCGACAACCGGCAGCGTGGGCACAATCGACATCGCGCCAGCGATCACCAATGAGGAAGCTTCGGGCGAGATCGATTCCATGAGCTGCGGCCGCGCGCTGGAGCATACCGGGTGCCGGCTTTCGGCAATCGCAAGGGTCGCCATGAGTCGCGCCGCCGTGGAAACAAACTTCAATCCCATCCAGCGTGGGAAGGATCGTCCGAAGCTTCGAGTGCATGGCTTCAACCACTTCGCGCGTTTGGGTGCCGCGGCCCACATCGGGCTGGTTGGTCACCACGATGAGAAGGAAGCCGGCTTCCTTTAGTTTTCCACAACCCTCGACCACGTCCGGATAGAGCTCGAAATCCTCCAGCTGCGCCGGGGGAAAGCATAGGCCGTCTCGAACCACCGGCCGATTGAGCACTCCGTCCCGATCCAGGAAGACCGCGCGTTTTCTTATTTCGTGCTCTCCCATTTCGTCTGCGCCGCTTTGAGCGCGGGATGTGAGACGAAAAGATGCCAGACGACCGCCTGAAACGCCTCGGCGTGCGGGGTGGTATTCGCCGGGTTGACGGTCGGTATGATGACACAGACATCCGCGACTTTCGCGGTGTAGCCGCCATCCCGGCCCACAATTCCGAGAATGGCGCTCTGCCGTTCCTCCGCCAATTGCATGGCCGCAACCAGGTTCGGGCTGACATTTCTTTCCACGTCACCGCCTCCAACGGAAAAGATGAGCAGCGCATCTTTTTCGTTCAGGCGGCTGCCTTTGAGCCATTCGACGAAAACAGTGCTCCAGCCTTCGTCGTTCGTTCGCGCCGTAAGCTCGGAAACATTATCGGTCGGGGCGTAGCATTCCATGCCGGCGATCTTGCGAAAATCGTTCACGGCGTGCGAAGCATTGGCGGCGCTGCCCCCAACGCCCAAAATGAAGAGCCGGCCGCCGCGAGATCGCACGCTGGCCAGAAGCTCGACAGCCTTTTCGCAAAGAGCGGAATCGAGTTTGGCGACGACCTCGGCTGTTTCGCGAAGATGCTGTTCGGAGTAGCTCATGACGTGACGGAGAGTTCCTGGCGGCGAAGCATTTCGTCAAGCTCGGCGAGCCCCTCCGGGGAGCCGGCCTCGTAGAAACGTTGTCCGACCTCGTAGCCGGCCAGCTCTCTCCGGCCAATCAAATCCTGATACACCTCCGCCAGGTCGAAGGACCGATCGTCCGGCCAGGGCGCCAGGGCCCCGGCTCTCAAGATCCCAAGTCCGTAATCGATATATTTCATCTCGGGCGTGCGTTTTTCTTTGTCGTAGCTCTTAATTTCCCCGCCCTCGAACCAAACGTTGCTCGCGTCCCAGCGGTTCGCGTTTTTGAATACTGTCATCAAAGCCAGTTTTCCACTGGCGGCAAACGCCCGGACCGGCGCCGCATAATCAATCGGCAAATACGAATCGCCATATAAGACCAGGAATTTTTCGCCCGTCAGAGGAAGCGCCCTTTTCAGCGCTCCGCCGGTGCCGAGCAAAGTCGGCCCATCGTACGAGTACGACAGTTCCACGTCGAAGCTGCTGCCATCGCCAAATTCCGCCTCGATCATCTCTCCCAGGTAACCCACACAAAGGATGACTTTCCGAATTCCCGCCGTCTTCAACAGCCGCAACTGATGCGCGAGAAATGGCTGGCCCGCCACGGAGACGAGGGCTTTCGGAATCTTCTCTGTCACTGGCCTGAGCCGGGTGGCCAGCCCGCCGGCAAGAATGGCGACCGGCCAATCCGCCAGGCTGAAGTTACCCGGCGAGGTCATAGATTGAGGACCCTGGTCCCCTCGAAATCAAAACGAAACCGCACTTCCGTGAGGCCTTTTTCGCGCATGGCATGCCGCAGCTTCACTTTGTCATCCGCATAGAACATGAGGAAGCCTCCTCCGCCTGCGCCGATCAGCTTCCCGCCGAGAGCGCCATGGGCCATGGCGGAATCGTACCACTCGTTGATGTGCTGATTGCTCATCCCGCGGGAACGTTCCTTCTTCCGCTGCCAGTGCACGTCCATGAGCCGGGCGAATTCCGGCAGATCGCCGCTTTCGAGCGCCTTCTGGCTCTGTTTGCCGAGCTCCTTCACAAAATGAAGATTCTCGGTCATCGCGGGGTCGGCCTGCCTGCTCTTGTCGTCCTGTTCCTTGAGAATCGCGGAGGCCGAGCGCGAGTATCCGGTGAAAAAGAGCAGCAGGTTATCCTCGAGGTTGAACAAGGTCTCCTCAGAGATTTTCAAAGGCGCCGCTTCCACCCGGCCATCTGGCAGAAAGCGAAAACAAGTGATGCCGCCGTAGGCCGCGATATACTGGTCCTGCTTACCGATTGGTTCCCCCAGTTTCTCCAGCTCGATGCAGCACGCTTGCTCCGCCAGCTCGGCCGGATGGACCAGATTCTTCTTCAAGGCATGAAGGGCTTTGAGCAACGCGGTGGTAAAGCTGCCGGAAGAGCCCAGCCCAGTGCCCGCCGGGATATCGGCCATGCTCGTGATCTCCAGGTTTCGTTCCTGGATGTTAACCAGCCTGAGCGCTTCCCGGATAATAGGATGCTTGACCTCATCGATGCCGGCGGCCTCTTCCAGCTGGGAATACTTAAGGAGGAAGCCTTCACTAAACCGGCGGTGGACATTGATGTAGACATATTTGTCGATCGCCGCCGCAATCAGGAACCCGGAGTGTTCCCGGTAATACGATGGCAAATCAGTCCCCCCGCCGCCGAGCGAAATGCGAAGAGGGGAGCGCGTGATGATCATGGCGACACCTTGCGGGCGGTAGCTACTACTTGCCACCCAAAAGGTGAGTCGACAAAATTAGCATGAAAAAGAAACCGGAACAGGTTCATCGCCACGCTGGCAAGCCCGGATGATTTGCCGGCTCCGCCCTCGACGTCGCGAGCCAGCCGCTTCCCCCGCGCAATCACCAGGAGACGATATAGATTGAAAAACGGAAAGCCGGTCAGGTAGGTCCGCTCCACGGCGTAACCCGCTTCCTCCAGAATGGAGCTTAGCTTCGCGCGATCGAAGTGTTGCCGGTGACCAATGTGCCGGTCGAACGCAGACATGGGTCCCCCAGGGACGGTCACAATCAGCCGGGCGCGCTCCCCGAGATAGGTTCGAGCCTGTCTCAAGAAAGCCACCGGATCGTCCACATGCTCGAGCACTTCAGAACAAACCGCGTGGCTGGCCCAGCCGGCAAATTCACTCAGGGCCGGCGGGGGCTGAAAGATATCGGCGACCACAAAGACCGCGTTCGGAATCTTGCGCTTCGAGATCGCGACGCCGCTCTCACTTAATTCCGCGCCGACGAACTGTGCCCTTGGCAATAACGGCGCCAGCATCTGGACCAGGTCGCCTTGTCCGCTGCCGAGATCAAAGATCCGCATCTCGCTTTTCCCCGCATCCTGGCAAAGCAATCGCGCGATCAGATTATGCCGCATCCGCTGGGCCGGGTTTTCCGCAGCCGATTCGGCATAATGCTCCCAATGAGAGTCCCAATCGTCCTGGGCGGGGCGAGCCTGGTCAGCCATTGTCGCGGCGCGCTACGGCGAAGAGGTTGAGGCCAAACTTGTGGTAACGCAGTTTGATCAGACTTGGTTTGAAGCCGGCCCGCACCAAAAGCGGCCAGAGGTCCCGCTTATCAAAATACATCTTGTGATCCTCCATTTCTATCTTCGAGCTTAAGCCGAGTCGAAAAGCGGAGAATTCGAGGAAGGCCTTGCCCCGCCAGGTAGGCACGTTGATCAGCAAAAGGCCTGATGGCTTTAGCAAGCTTCGGGCTGCTTCGATAACAAGGAGCGGATCGTGGAGATGTTCCAGGACCGAAATGAGGAGAACCGCATCAAACACCTGAGCTTCGAGCCGAAGTAACGCTTCTTCAATTGTGCCTTCGTGAAAGGTGAATTTATCCAGCGTAGCCAGCTCGGGCGCGATTTGAAAATCCACACCGATCCCGCGTTTCAGGCGAGGCTCCAGGGCGAGCAGTTGCGTGGCGCGGAAGCCGCAGCCCAGCTCAAGCACTTCCAGATCGGATCGGTCTGGCAGTTCCTTTAGAATAGCTCGCTGCGAAAGCCACACCCCCAGGCGATCGACAGAGGTGAGCTTGCGCTGGCCGTAAGACTCGTGGGACCGGTCGCTCAAAGTTTTTGCTCCGGCGCCACTCGCTGCGCCATTTCCAGCAAGAGAG
>JBAPMH010000337.1:0-3234 GCA_049278515.1 Chthoniobacterales bacterium | reverse complement strand
CACGAGGTGGTTGCCCGAGAGTTCCACCCGATAGGCGTTGCGCGCGAGATCGCGCTCGGTCACTTGCGGAAGACGCCCTGCCAGCAGCGGACAGTCGAAGAGAACGCCCATCTCGGTGTTCAGTTTGCTTGAGCGCGGATCGAGATTGAAGGAACCGATGAATCCAATCCGGCGGTCAAAGGCGAAGGTCTTCGCGTGCAACCCTGCGCTGCCCGACCCACTGGGTCCGCGGAAACTGCCCTCGCGTCGCTCGTGGGGAGCCCCGGCCGTCGGCTTGATTTCGTAGAGCTCGACTCCGGCCTGGAGGAGCGGCTTGCGGTAGAGCTGGTACTTGGAGTGGACCGGCACGCCGTCTGTTGAAGCCAGCGAATTCGTAATGACCACAACCCGCGCGCCGCGCCGGTGCACACCCGCCAGCATTTCGACGCCCTTCTTCCCCGGCACGAAGTAAGGCGAGACAAGGAACAGCTCGCGTTTGGTTTTATCGACGACTTCGCGAAGCCGGGGAGCAAGATGCGTCTCCGTCCCGGCGCCGGACGTTGCCACCTTGTCCGGATGGTCGTTCACAATCGTCGCCCGCCCCCAATAATAGGAAACGGTTCCGTTCCTCAGTTGCCGGGCAAACTCACTGTCGCGCACGCTTTCCCCGTAGGTGGAACGCTCCGCGGCCGTCTCATCCGCGAGAAGGGTAGCCCGCCTGGCCGCGTATTGCCCGGGCGTCATCTTTTGTCGCGCGAGCGTGGCCATCGGAATTGAAGACTGGTTATTCCAATAGAGGTCGAATTCGCCGGACACTTCCTTCACCACGGGTCCGATGAGCGCCACGTCGAGATCGGCAAAATTTATCCCCTCGCTCGCCCCAAAATATTCGTCGCCGATATTGCGGCCGCCGACGATGGCGACCTGTCCGTCGGCCGTGAAGGACTTGTTGTGCATCCGGCGGTTGACGCGGCCGAAGTCGGCGAGCATGCCGAGCAGACGGAGCGAACGCATGGCGACGGGATTGAACATCCGCACCTCGATGTTCGGATGACTGTCGATGGCGAGGAGGACGTCGTCGGATGGAGATGTGCCGAGATCGTCGAGGAGCAGGCGCACCCGCACGCCGCGGTCGGCCGCGCGGAACAAATGTTCGAGCAGGACCTTGCCGGCCAGGTCCTTGTTCCAGATGTAATACTGCACATCGAGGCTGCGTTGGGCGGCATCTGCCAGGGCCAATCGCGCCGCCAGAGCTTCGCGGCCATCCGGGAGCGAATGAAGTCCCGACTCGCCCGGATGCTCCGCCAGGCGTGGCCGCACTGCGCCCGCCAGCGCGGTCCCCCCGTTGTTATTCAGGGCGGTGGAAACTGTGCGCTCGCCGCCTTGGGGCAGACCGCCGCAGGCCGCGAGTGAGAGCATCACGGGCCAGGCGATGGCGCGCCGAACCAACCGGTGGAGGACGAAGTGGGAAAGAGACCGCATAGGTTGCAGTTGTTTGCGGTGTTGGGTTTTCTTCCGTGGCTTCAAAAGACGACTTTCAGTAACCGCTCGAGAAGTTCTTCCAGCGGGATCATTGTCAGCAGGAGCGGCGCGACGGGGAGCAGCGTGATCACCGCCAGTTGCAGGACGGCTTGCATGCTGAAAGGCGCCACTTTCATTTCCTTTACCACCGCGTAGCTATTGCCGAGATCGGCGAGCGACTGGATGTCGCCGCTGCCGAGCAGCGGCTCGTCCGCGGGCGCGCCGCCGCGCACCCACTTGTGGTGGAACTCCCGCGCATAACGCGCCGCAAGAATGCCGTATTCGCGCAGGCCCTTGCGCCGGGCGGCGGCGAGTTGCGGCACGAATACCAGGAGCGGCCCGAGGACGGCGAAGACCATCACGGTCACCAGCGCGATAATCTCCAACTTGAAGGCGGGCAGCTTCGCACCCGCAAAAAATATCTTGTTGGCGATCGTCCCCGCGAGCACCACACCCTGGGCGAGCAACACCGGCGCGAATGCCTGACTGACCATCGCGAGGAAACTCAACCCGCCGCAGCGGTCGGGATGCATCGGCATGAAGCTGAGCTCGAGGCGCGACACCTTCCAAAGAAAGCGCGCCCACACGAACAGCCGAAAATACCAGCGCAGGAGCAGGAATTGGAAGATCGGCAGGCTCACGCACCCCAGCCACCAGCCGGCCAGCGACGGCTGAAATGTTTCCCCTGCCCCGACGCCATGCCAGCTCGCTACGTCGGCCGCAAAATGGGTTCGCCAGACGAAGCCCACGCCCACGACGTAGACGAACGCGATGATGAACACCTCCGCCGCGACGGAATTGCGCAAACGCATGGCTGACCTGATGGCCGCGTTGAATTTCATTCGCGCCGCGTCCGGGATCAGGCCGCGCGCCAGAAACTGCCCCACCACGCCGCGCATTCGCTGGTGGACGACCAGTTCCGCGAGAATCAAGAGCGGCAACGCGAGCAGCAGGCGCAAATGAATGTCGATGTCGTAGAGAAAAGGCAGAGCTACCGTTCCGCCCCAGGCGTGGTGTTTCACCAGCGACAAGAGCAGCAGCGGCAGCCAGGCCAACAGGGCCAGGACGACGATGCGGCGGCGCAGCAAATCCAGCGTCTGACCAGACAGGTGCGCCCGCCGAAAAAGCTGATACAGCGGCCCGCCAAGGACCAGAGAGAAGTCGGGCGGCTCCCGCAACACCGGCTTGGTCGTCGTGGCGCCAGGTGCGCTCATGTCGCTTCAAGCCGATGGTGAAGAGTCATGACTCAAAAAGTTATCCCGACGGAAAAGACCCACGTCGGTTTGCCCTGGTCCAGGTTGAAAACGTAGGCGGTAAAATCTGCCTTCTTGGAGGAAAACCCCACCAGCAATCCTCGCTGGATATCGACATCCGTGTGGTAGGCGCGCGTGCGCTGGCCGACCAATCCAAAGCGAAACCATTCCACCGGTGAGACACTTAACTCGGACCAGTTGTAGAAGAAGCTGTCCTCCGAATTGTGGGTGTCGAAGACCCACTCGCCTTCACTGGAAAACTCGAACTTCCAATAAGTAAGCGAAAGCTTGTAGCCCGGCGCGATGCCCGTCGTATCGCCAAATATGCCGCCCAACATTGGCGTGAATTCCCACTCCAGCTTTTTTCCGCCGCTGAAATTGTAGCCGATCCACGCCGATCCCGTTTTCAGGTTCTCGTAGTTGTAGCGAGCCTCGAGATGCAGCCAGCCGCGATCCGCGGTGACTGTAGGTTGCACATATT
>JBAPMH010000336.1:0-1720 GCA_049278515.1 Chthoniobacterales bacterium | reverse complement strand
GGGAAGAGGTTTGGCGCGTGAGTCGTAGGGTGGGCAAAGGCGCGCTTGCGCCGTGCCCACCATCTATCCTCGACCGTGATCTCGAATGGTGGGCACGCTTCGCTTTGCCCACCCTCATATGGGGAATTGCGAGTCAAGACCTCTGATGGGTCGGGGTTAGGTTTGGGACGGTGCGAGGGCGGCGCGCGGAGCCATGCGAAGCGCAGCGCGCCGACCGTGTTCCGAGCGAGGACTGGCTTGCGAAGATTTCTGCAGCTCACTGCATCACCTCATATCCGGTCGGATCGTTGTCCGTACCCACCTTCCGCATGCTTGCGGCGAGGAAGCCACGAGGATGAGACCCATCTACAAAACGGCTGTTTGTTAAGCCCAAGGGTGGCACGGTCATCATCCATCCTGCACGGGTCGCGGTGACGGGTCGCGGCTCCTGTGCGTTGGTGTTGCGTTTTATGCCTTCATCATTGCCTGCTCTGGGATAAGCCCGGTCGTGAGATAGCGCCACAGCGCCACGATCAGCTTGCGCGCGAGCGCGACGATGGCGACCCGCTTGGCACGTTTGCCGGCACTGGCCGTGCGCGCGCGGAACCAGCAGCTGAGCGCGCTGTCCGGCTGATGCCGCAGCCATAGCCAGGCCAGTTCGACCGCCTTTTGGCGGGCGCGCCGATTGCCCGACTTGCTGATGCCCTGCTCGCGATCGATACCGCCGCTGCGCCAGGGACTGGGCGTCAATCCGCAATAGCTCGCGACTTCGCGCCGGTTGCGGAAGTCCTTGTAGAACACCTCGTTGGTCAGCGTCGTGGCGAATGCCGGGCCGAGTGCCTTGAGCCGATGCAGGGCATCCCTTCGCTCGGCCATCGGCGCGGGAACAGCAGGGGCTTGCGCAGCCCGGGCCGCCTCCAGCGCCGCGAGTTGTTCACGCACCAGCATCAGCCGGGCGTGTTCGCGCTTTACTTCGGCCAGAAGATGCGGCGGTACCGGATGCTGTTGCCGGTCACGCTGCTGCTCCAGCCAGTTCAGCCAATCACGGCGGCGCGGGTAGCCGACCGCCACGCCCAAAAGCCGCAGCAGCGCCTTGATCCGGTTGGTATGGGCGGTCTGTTCCTTCACAAGCCGATCGCGCTCACGGCTGGCGCGCCGGGCATCCTCCTGCTCCACGCTCGGTATCCGAACGATCCGAACCACCCGCGGCTCGCCGCGCAAATGCGCCATCAACGTGCGCAGCAAAAGCTCGCCATCGATCCGATCCGTCTTGGCCCGCCGGGCTCGCTGATCCACCGCAATACTCGCGGGATCGAATACCAAGTTCGTGATCCCCGCCGCCGTCAGCAGCCGATGCAGCCAGAAGCCGTCATAGCCGGCTTCGTAACAGCTCACCACCTTCGGCGACGCACCCAGCTTCAGCGCTGCCCGCACGCGGACACCCTCCAGCAATCCCAGCAACCCGGCATGATCGCCACCTTCGAACTTATGACGGGAAATCCGGTCCCGATCCGGGCTGTGCAGCGTCACCAGCCAGCTCTTCTGACTCAGTTCGATTGAAACGAAAATCGTGCCACAATGCCCGGCGGTGGGCGTGTCTACGGTCGATGCTTGCATCTGACTCTCCGTGGGTTCGAGTGTGGAAACCCAAACCTATCGGAAAGGCCACGCTCACCGCCCCATGGAATCTACGGGCTAGGTTGGATTGCTTCGCTACACTCGCAATGACGCGGATAGATTC
>JBAPMH010000335.1:0-3356 GCA_049278515.1 Chthoniobacterales bacterium | reverse complement strand
TTTATGTCGGTTGCCGCGATGCGCATCTCTACGCGCTCGATGCCGCGACCGGCAAAGAGAAGTGGAAGGTCTTCAATGACCTGAGCTGGGTGATCGTTTCACCGGCGGTCGCGGACGGCAAAGTTGTCTTCGCCACGTCGGATTCAGGCCTTTTTCGCGTGGCCGAGGCCGCAACCGGCAAGGAGTTGCTGAAAAAAGAGGACAAGGCCGCCATGTTTTCGTCCCCCGTCGTCGCCGGCGATGTGGTTCTGATCGGCGTCCTGAACGGCACCCTCCAGGCGCGCGACCTGAAAACGAGCGAACCGCTCTGGGATTTTCAGACCGAAGCTTCAAAGCAAAACAAGGGCTGGATCCTGACCGCGGACCGCAAATTCAACGAACCGATGTTCTTCACCTCGAGCTGGCGGGAAGCGCCGATCGTCGGCATTGATCGCCAGCAAAGCATAGGTGGAATTTTTTCTACGCCCCTGGTCATGAACGGCGTCGTCTATTTCGGCAGCACCGATGGAAACTTTTATGCAATCGAATAGCCGGGGCCAGGGCCTGAACAAAAAGTCGGGGCCGCGGCGTTTCTCTAGGATGGACCGCCGGTTGCAATTTTTGAATCCGTTCGGCCCTCGGACCGCATCTCATTTCCGAAGCGCCTTTCCAAGTTAGCCAGCTCAACCCAACTCCATCTCTATGATCCTCGATACTCTTCGCCAGGATATCCGTGTCGGCTGCCGTGTTTTGCTGAAGGAAAAGACTTTCTGCATCCTCGCCGCCATCGTCCTTGCCCTCGGCATCGGCGGCGTAACCACGCAATTCACGGTCGTAAATGCCTTCGTGCTCCGCGGGTTTTCCTTCCCGCATCCCGAGGAACTGGCGAACGTCGGTTTTCTCGATCCTCAGGCCGATAACCGGCAGCAGAACAATGGCGGCGCGGGCTTCATCCCGTCCTCCCAGGACTACGAAGATATCCGCGCGGCCCAGCAGTCCTTTGCTCTCCTCACCGCCTACATCAGCGGCTCGACGATCAACGTCAGCTACAAAAACAACCCGCAGCGCTACACCGGCGCCTACGTGACAGAGGATTTTTTCCGGATCCTCGGCGTGTCGCCGATCATGGGCCGCGATTTTACCGCGGACGACAACAAACCGGGCGCTGAAAAAACCACGATCCTCGGAAATGAAATCTGGCAGCGCGATTTCGCCGGGAACCCAAACATTGTCGGCACCAATGTCCGGATCAATGGCAAGGCCGCCACGATCATCGGGGTCATGCCGCCGAACTTTAAGTTCCCTCAAGCGGAGCAGCTCTGGGTCCCGCTCTACAACGAGTTCCCGCTGAAACCGCGCGACGATCTCTCAGGGCTCGGCCCGCAGGTAATCGGCCGGCTGAAACCAGGAGTGAGCTTCGACCAGGTGAACGCGGAGTTTAGCGGCCTGGCGAAACGTTTCGCGAAAGATAACCCAAAGACGAACGGCCAGCTTACCGCGGCGAACGTCCAACCGCTCCTGAACGCCTTCGTCGGCCCGCAGCTCCGACAAACCATTTACGCAATGCTCGGCGCGGTCGGGGTCGTCCTCCTGATCGCCTGCGTCAACGTGATGAACATGCAGTTTGGCCGGGCCGCTTTGAGAGCTAAAGAGCTCGCGATTCGCGGGGCGCTCGGCGCGACCCGTTGGCGGCTCGTCCGGCAGATGTTGACCGAAAGTTTCCTGGTGGCGGCGCTCGGAGCCGCCCTCGGGATCCTGCTTGCCTATTGGGGAGTAAGCCTGCTGGTGCGCGCGACGAAAGCGTTGCCGTTCCCGTTACCTTATTGGGTCCAATTCACGATCGACAGCAAGGTCCTGCTCTTCACGATTGGCATCACTCTCTTCGCGACGCTTCTCTCCGGGTTCATTCCTGCCTTCCTGAGCGCGCGGGCGAATCCGGCCGAGGTCATGAAAGAAGGCGGCCGCGGTAACAGCAGCCGTCTGGTCAACGTGATCACGCGGGTTCTGGTCGTAGGCCAGATCGCATTGACCGCGATCCTGTTGATCGCGGCGACGTTTCAAATCAAGTCCGTCCGCAATCAGACCTCGTTGAATTACGGTTACGACGAGCGCGGGGTTTACAGCGCCCGGATGGGATTGTTCGAAGGCGATTACCCGACATCGGAGGCGCGCCAGCAATTCTTCGTTCGCGTCCTGCGGTCGCTTCGCACGAATCCCGGATTCGAAGGCGCCGCGATGACGGACCGCTTTCGCATGACCTTCGCGAACAACGGACAGTTCGAACTGGAAGGAAAAAACTACCTGACGGACCGCGATCGTCCTCGCGGCAATTCCGAGGCGGTCTCCGACAGCTACTTCACCACCCTGGGCTTAAAGGTCCTGGAAGGCCGTGATTTTACTCTGGACGATTCGGACGCAAAGCAGCCGATCGCGATTGTGAACGCGGCTTTCGCGAAGAAGTATTTCGGCCAGGAAAGCCCGCTCGGCCATAAGGTGCGTCTTTTCAATCCCGCCAAACCCCAGGAATGGCGCACGATTGTCGGCGTTGTTCCCGACATGTTGATGCAGGGCCCGTTTAATACCCAGGGGGATAGCGCCGGGTTCTACATTCCCCTGCTCGCCGCGTCGCCTTCGCCGCAGTTTTGCACGATCATCGTGAAGCCGCATGGCGGGCAACGCGCCGATACGCTCGGACCGGTCTTGAGCCAGGCGGTGGCCGCGCTCGATCCGAACCTGCCGGTTTATTTCACTGGAACGCCGGCGCAATTGCATGATGAAATCCTTGGCGTCAACCGCATCACCGCGAACCTTTTCACGATCTTCGGGGCGATCGCGGTGCTCCTCTCCTCAGTCGGACTTTACGGCGTGATGAGTTTTTCCGTGAGCCAGCGGACGCAGGAATTCGGGATTCGGATGGCGCTGGGCGCGAACGCGGCCCGCATTCTTCGCATGGTCATGACGCAGGGAGCGTGGCAGCTCGGGATCGGATTGTTCTTCGGCGTCGGCGCGGCGGCGCTCCTCCTCGGGGTCGTCGGCCGCCAGGCGCTGCAAAACTTCCTGTTCAAAGTGAACACGCTCGATCCCTGGATCTACAGCGCGGTCATCATCCTGCTCAGCGCGGTCGCCGCCTTCTCCTGCTTCGTGCCGGCACGCCGGGCGACGCGGGTGAATCCAATGGAAGCGTTGCGGACGGAATAGCGGAACATCGGAGAAAGCCATATGATCCTCGACACTCTTAGCCAGGATCTCCGGATCGGCCTGCGCGTTCTCTTTAAGGAAAAAGCGTTTTGTTTTCTGGCGGTTCTGGTCCTCGCCCTCGGGATCGGTGGGGCCATGACGCAGTTCGCCGTGGTCAACGCGATTGTGCTGCGCGGATT
>JBAPMH010000334.1:0-2698 GCA_049278515.1 Chthoniobacterales bacterium | reverse complement strand
CGTCGCAAAACCAGGAGACGGTTTTCTCCGCGCCGAAGACTATCGACGTCGATGGAAAAATCGAGGCGGCCTCCGTCGAGGTAAGGCCGATGCGATCGAGCGATCCCGCGAAGGGATTTTTCCTCGTCCTTTTCCACAGGCAAGCCGAGGCCGCCCGGGCAGCCGCGGCCCCGGCTCCGGCGGATAGCGTGGCGCGAAGTCTCGAGGGCGAGGTCGAGTTCCTGAAAGAGCAGCTCAACACGACGGTCGAACAATACGAGGCGTCAAACGAAGAGCTGAAAGCCTCGAACGAAGAGTTGCAGGCCGTGAACGAGGAGATGCGGTCCGCCACCGAAGAGCTCGAGACGAGCAAGGAGGAATTGCAGTCGGTCAACGAAGAGCTGACCACCGTTAATCACGAGCTGAAAAGCAGTATCGAGGATTTAAGCAAGGTGAACACCGACCTGAACAACCTGATGGCCTCGACCGACATCGGGACCATTTTCCTCGACCGGCAACTGCGCATCCAGCGCTTCACACCCAGCGCGCAGAAAATTTTCAATTTGCTCCCGGCAGATCTGGGCCGCCCCCTTTCTGACATCACCAACGCGCTCTCCTTCCCGGAGTTCATTGACGAAGCGCACGCCGTCCTCGACAACCTCGCGACCACGGAGCGCGAGGTGCGAGTAGGCCCTGAGAGCTGGTACGTGGTGCGGATCGCCCCGTATCGGACGCAGGAGGACCGGATCGCCGGCGTGGTCGCGACGTTCATCGATATCACCGCGCGGAAACGGGCCGAAGACGAGGTCCGCGGGGCCGGGGTGCGATATCAGACTCTCTTCGAAATGGTGCCGGTGGCGGTTTATTCCACAGATGCCGACGGGGCGATCCAGGAGTTCAATCGCCGCGCGACCGAGTTATGGGGACGCGCTCCCGAGAAGGGCCGGACGAAAATTTGCGGTTCGTTTAGGAGTTATTATCCCGACGGCCGGCCGATGGCGCTTGATCAACGTCCGATCGCACGGGCGCTTGCGGGAGAGGAACTTGGTCCGGGTGATCTGGAGATTCTGATCGAACAGGAAAATGGGATTCGGCGAAACGTAGTCGTCGTTCCGCGAGCGTTGAAGGATGAGCGCGGCAATATCACGGGCGCGATCAACTGCCTGCACGACATCACCCATCGCAAAGAGGTCGAAGAAGCGTTGCGGTCCAGCGAGGAACGTTTTCGCACCGTAGCCGATAATGTTCCCCAGGTGATCTGGACAAACGAGGCGGATGGGACGGCGAATTATTTTAACCGGCGCTGGTACGAATATACTGGATTGAGCTACGAACAGTCAGCCGGTCCGGGACGGCAGACGATTATGCACCCGGACGATGCGCCGGCTACGCTGGAGCGGTGGCAGGAGGCCCTCGCCAGGCAAGAAGTCTTCGAGGCGGAATATCGGCTGCGCCGTCACGATGGGGTGTATCGCTGGTTCATCGGTCGCAACGTCCCCCTGCGCCAGGACGGGGACGTTCTTGGCTGGTTTGGAACCGCCACCGATATCGACGATCTCAAACGCGCGGAAGCCGCCTTGCGCGAGACCCAGGAACGTTTTCGCCTTCTCGTCGAAGGCGCCAGGGATTACGCCATGTTCCTGCTCAACATCGACAACGAGATTACATTCTGGAGCAAAGGCGCGGAGCGTGTCTTTGGCTGGACCGAACAGGAAGTCGCCGGCAAGAGCGGTGCGCTTATTTTTACTCCCGAAGACAGGACCAAAGGCGCGGTGGAACAGGAACTCACCACCGCCCTCGAAACGGGAAGGGCGCTGGATCGCCGGTGGCATCTCCGCAAAGATGGCTCGCGTCTCTGGACGGACGGCGTCATGACCCGGTTGGATCACGAAGGGGGCGGGCTCCGCGGATTCGCCAAGATCGCCCGCGATGCGACCGACCAGAAACAGGCCGAAGAAGCGCTACTCCACACCCGCGACGAGATGGAGCAGCGGGTCCTCGAGCGCACCCACGAGCTGGTCGCGACGAACACGGAGCTCGAACAGACGATGGTGCTGCGTCAGGAGCTTGAGCGCGAGTTGCTCGAAATCAGTGAGAGGGAGAAACGCCGGATCGGGGAAGATCTGCACGATATGGTTTGCCAGGAACTCACGGCGACGGCGTTGTTCCTGCAATCGACCGCCAAAAAGATGGCGAAGGAAAACCCGGCCGCGGCGAAGACGCTGGAAGAATCGGCCCGGACAGTGAATCGCAACGTCGTCATCGCCCGCGAATTAGCGGGCGGCTTGCAGGCAATCGAGTTATCGGCCTCGGGATTGAAGAATGCGTTGCGCGAACTGGCCGCCCAGGCCTCCCAGAATACGGGGATCAAATGCCATTTCAAATGCGCGCGAGGTGTCCGGGTGCCCGATGAAACGACCGCTTTGCATTTATATCGGGTCGCTCAGGAAGCCGTCACGAATGCGGTGAAACATTCCGGCGCGAAGAACATATTGATCCACCTCGACCGGAATCCGCAGCATATTTGTGTGAGCGTTCAGGACGACGGCAAAGGATTCACTGTGCGAAAGCGCGGAAAGGGTCTCGGTCTCCATATGATGCGCTACCGCGCCAATGCGCTCGGTGGCGAATTGAAGATCGAGCGCCGGAAGACCGGCGGCATGGATGTGACGTGCGTGATCCCGCTCAAGCGGTAACGGGTGTAGCGGCGGGTGTCCCC
>JBAPMH010000333.1:0-2526 GCA_049278515.1 Chthoniobacterales bacterium | reverse complement strand
CCTGTAGTTTGCGCAGACCTCGCGGTAAATGCAAAGCAGACTCTCGAAAACTCGCGGCCAGGCATATTGCGCGGCCGCCCTTTCCGCGGCGGCGTGCCCGAGGGCCTTCAGATCGCGCCGGCTGAATTGCCCAATCGCCCCGGCCAGCTCCTCCGGATCGTTGCGTTCCGCCCATGATTCCTGGTCGTGCAGAATTATCCCGTCGAGCCGTGAGCCGCGGATGCCGACCACCGGAGTTCCACACGCCTGGCTTTCCAGCGCCACCAGGCCAAATGTCTCCTGCGTTCCCGGATGAACGAAAATATCCGCGGCGCGATAATACCGGGCCAGCTCCAGAGGATCCGTGCAATACTGAATCCAATTCACGCTTCCCGTTTCCGTTTCAAGCCGCTGCAACCTTTGCCGTTCGGGGCCGTCGCCAATGACGAGCAACTGGAATTCGTCCGGTCGCCGGTTTTCCAGGATTTGGAATGCCTCGAAAAGCGCGGTGGTGTTTTTCTCCGGCGCCAAACGGCCCACATAGAGAATGAGCTTTCGGCCGGCGGCGATGCGGAGCTTTTGCCGGGTTTCCAAGGCGTCGTCCGGGTGGGGCTGAAAGTTTTGCGTGTTCACACCGAGCGGGACGAGCCGGGTATTGCGAACCCCCCATCCTTCCAGGATTTCCGCCAGCGGCTGGGAAGGGACCAGCGTGGCCTCAAATCGATTGTACATTTTGCGCACGTAACGTTGCGCGGCCGACATCAACGATTTTCCGGCGCGGTGGCCCAATAGCTTTGAAGCGCCGCGCAAATATGCTTCCGGGAAATGGGAATGGTAAAAGGCAACGACCGGTGTCCCCGCGGATTTACCAAACGAAATCGCCTTCCAGCCCACCTGATAGGGATCGCTCGATTCGACGATGTCCGGCCGTTCTCGCTCGAGGATTTCGCCGACCGCCCGCAGGTCGAGGAGAGCCCGGTAACGGGCCGAGCTGGAGATCAGAGGCGAACGGATTGAGTAGATGCGCGCGCGTTCGTCACCCGTCCTCTCCGTTTTTTCCCCCGGAACAATCAGAACGTGTTCGTCGCTCGTGCGCTCGCGAATGTAGGTGGCTTTCTCGTGAACATAGCGCTTCACGCCACCGCTGAGCGGGGAGTAAAACTGGGTCAGGTCGCAGATCTTCAAGGAATTTGCGATTTGCGATTTGCGATTTGCGATTTCGCAAGCGCCCCCGAAGCGGTTTTCTTAGAAGCGGCGGTAATGGCAACAAGTTCGAGCGCCTCCGCGAGCAACGGTTGGATTTGTTTGGCGCTCAGTAGCTCACCTTCGATGATCAGTTCCAGCCAGAACGCAGTTTCATCTGCCTCTTCTTCAACCGTTCCGAGCTTCGCAATGAATTCCAGCTTCGATCGGCCGCGGCAGGCTGCGCGGTAATTCGCGGCCACCGACGCGCCACTCCGCATTAGTTGATTCCCAATGGCGCGTCCCTGAATGGTCTTTGGCAATGCGCCGACAAGTTTCATAATCCGAAGCGCAAACTGCTTCGTCCGTGCAATCATCTCACGCTCGTTCATGGGGTTGTCTGCGATCGCAATTCGCAAATCGCAATTCGCAAATTTCCTATCCGCCCAGCCTGGCGAGATATTTCTCCGCTTCCATGGCCGCGGCGCACCCGGAGCCAGCGGCGGTGATCGCCTGCTTGTAAACGCGATCGGCGACGTCGCCGGCGATGAAGACGCCGGGGTGTTTGCTCTCGGCCAGATGCCTCGCAATCAGGTAGCCCTCCGGATCGGTCTCAAGTTTACCCTGGAACGCCTTCGTATTCGGGTCGTGACCGATGGCGACGAAAACACACGCCACCGGGAGTTCGCGTTCTTCGTGCGTCTGGACGTCGCGTAACAGCACGGCGCGCATTTCCCCTTTTTCGTCCGGGACGTAACGCGTGACCACCGTGTTCCAGATGGGCTCGATTTTTTCGCAGGCCAGGACACGGTCCGCCATGATCTTGGAAGCGCGGAGATGATCTCTCCGATGAATGAGGTAAACCTTCGAGGCAAACCGGGTCAGGAAAAGCGCTTCCTCCGCCGCGGAATCTCCCCCGCCGATCACGCACACCGGCACATTTCGATAGAACGCCCCGTCGCAGGTGGCGCATGAAGTCAGGCCGTGGCCGACCAGTTTCTCTTCATTCTCCAGTCCGAGCCAGCGCGCCGAGGCACCGCTCGCTACGATCAGGGCGCGGGTTTCCATCCATTCGTCGTCGGCCTTGATCCGAACATGATCCGGGAGGGGTTCGAAATCGGTCACTTCCGAATAGGCGAAGCGGGCGCCGAATTTTTCCGCCTGCGCATGCATGTTGATGATGAGTTGCGGGCCGTCGATCCCTTCCGGGAATCCGGGAAAATTTTCCACGAGCGTGGTCGTGGATAGTTGGCCGCCCGGCTGCCGGCCCTCGAGAACCAGTGGGCTGAGGTTCGCGCGCGCGGCATAAATGGCAGCCGTCAGTCCCGCGCATCCGCTGCCGACGATAATCACTTTCTCCATCGC
>JBAPMH010000332.1:0-6130 GCA_049278515.1 Chthoniobacterales bacterium | reverse complement strand
CAACAGTGTCCGGCAGGCGAGCGCCAGCTTTCATCCGCCGCCAAACACGCGCGCGGCCGGCCGCGCCCAGGCCGTCGCCTGGTTTCAGAAAAATGAGCAACCCTATGTGATCAACTGGGATTCCATCGCGTGCGACAACCGGGATTTCCTTGTCATGGGAAATCCGTTTGAGGTTTACACCGAAGAGGTGGCGAGGTTTCTGGCGCAGCCGAGAACGCGGAACGCGCGAAGCGAGGATCGCGAATAGGTGGATCGAGCGCTCCGCCGCTCGATGCTAAACATGGCGTCTTCGGCGTGACTTGATGTCATCGCGCGGCGGAGCGCGCGATCCAAAGCTATTCGAGGCGCTGTAAGGAGGGCAAACCGTAATTCTGCTGCAGAGCGGCCGCTTCTGCTTCCACCTGGGCCGCTTCGAGCGCGATCTGTTTCGGATCCTCTTCGGTCTCGATCGTGATGAAGCCGTTCACTGGCTCTTTTACCGCCTCCGCCAAATCCTTGAGCGACTTTACTTCCTTGCCGTTGACCTTTTTCACAGTCAGGTAGGCGACTTCGTCATAACCGATTGTCGTGTTCGCGGGAAGCACCTGCGTCAAAACCACCACCCGCCGGTTTCCCTCCGGATAAAGCTCCGATTGGAACCGGTCCTTGTAGACGAATCGTTGGGGCGCGTCCTTGACCCAGTTTGTTCCCCATTCGCGCAGATATTGGCGAGTCAGCTCCTCAAAAATAAGACCGCCCAGGACATAATAGAGGGGAGGGCGATCCATGTTGTAGGGAGGGATGACGTAGTCGTTCACGTTCCTGTGCTCGAGGACGAACGGCAACTCCATCGGTTTGCCGGCGCGTTGGATGTGGACCGTGATCGTGTCGCCGGCGAAAGCCCGGGCCGTAATCAGATTTGTAAATTCAATCTTCCCGTAAAGCGGATCGACATAGTTCCCATTTTGATCGATCTCGTTATTGCCGATGCCAATCACAATGTCGCCGACCTGCAGGCCGGCTTTCGCCGCCGGCGAATTCGGGTCGACGCTCGTCACGTAAACCCCGGCGGCTTTCCCGGTTTGTTCGGCAAACTTCCGCAGTTGCGGGTCGCGCGTCGGGAAGAATCCAAACCCAGCCGACGGAAAGCCCTGGTAGGGGCTCTTCTCGGCGTCCTTTAGAAAATGCGCGATAATCGGGGCCGGGATTGCATCCACGACCTGCGTTCTCTGGTCGAACCGGAGGAGCAGCCCGGCGAGCTTGTTGTTTTTGACCAGCGGCACCGTGTAGCTGTTATCCCGATACTGCATCGAGATGCTGATCCGATAAGTCAGGAACTGGCCCAGGTCGGCCGGGTAACGCGTCATCTGGATTGTGGTGACGAGTCCCTCGGTCACCACCAGGGCGCCGGTTGATTCCAACTGCCAGGCAGCGAGGCGGTCGCCGACCACGGTATCGAGCGCCAGTTGGAGGGGGACCAAGCCCTCCAGGAATTTTTGGTCTGCCGGTTCGAGCAAGGCCAGGTTCGACTCATAATCGATCACGACCACGTTGGCCGCCGTCTTGTCTCCGGACTCGGCGCGCTCGAGCTCAACGTAATTTTGGTTCGCAACAAGATCCGCCGTCACCAGGACCCGGCCCTGGAGAAGGACCGCTCCGAGAGCGCGTTTTGTAAACGGCGCCCTCTTTTGCCAGGGCCGGACATAATCATAAGGCTGTCCGGTGACATTCACCCGGACCAGCGAAAGCTCCTTCGGCTTCACCACGGTTTCCGGACCGGGCTCTTTTTTCGGCGCAGCCAAGAGCGCAACCGGGAGAAAAACCGCGGCGGCCAGGGCAAGGTATCGGGCAAACGCTCTCATCAGCTTTTGCTTTGGTCGGCCGGAGTCGGCTTGCTCGGCTGTTCTTCGAGATTCTGTTCCGCGACCACGTTATAGCGGGTCTTGATTCTTTCGCGCGCCGATTCCACTTCCTTCGGATCGAGCACCAGCGGCGGACCGTCACCGATCATGCGGACGACAAAGCGATCCGCTTTCTCGGCGAATGCATCCGCCAAATCGTTCAGCTTCCGTATCTTTTTCCCGTTGATCTCGTCCACAATGCTGGCGCGGTAGGGCGCGAGGTAGGTATTGGTGGGATCCGGCAGGATGTTCGTCAGGATGACGACTTCGGGGTGCTCGAGATAGATTTGTTCGAGGACAAAGTAATCGAAATAATGCCTGATCCGCACATCCGTTGGCTGATACGCGTCCATCAAATCGAGCGTGAGCGGCTGAAATAAAAGTCCGCCGTAAACGACATAACGCGGCCGCACGTCGTATCCGTGCGCGAGATACAGATAGGGCCAGACCGAACCCAGCTCGATAGTCACGGTGAGCGGCGATTTGTTTCGCCAGATATCGAGTTTCACCTTGTCCCCTTTGAATTTCCGTTCGACCACTTCCGGCATGTCGACGCGCGCCCCCTCGAGCTCGACGGTGCCATCACTCGCGATGGGATGATCGTCGATCGCAAGGATAACGTCACCCGCCTGGAGAATGTTTGCCGCCGGGCCGGCCGCGATCACCGTCCCGACAAGGACCCCGCGGTCGTCGTCCTTCAGGCCCAGGAAATGGCGCTGCGACGGATTCTGCAGCTTTATGGGCGTGATCCCCAGATCGACATAGCGGTCGTAATGTCCGTCACCGATGTCCTTGAGGAAACGCTGAATCACCGGTGTCGGAATCATGTAAGCGACGCCCTGAGCGACGTCGCCGCTATAGCCTTGGAACGCCACGCCCACCACTTTCGCGTCCTGCATAACCGGGCCGCCGCTGTTTCCCGGATTAATCTGGGCGCTGATCTGGATGGCAAGGTGCGAGTCGATCGACGAATGGGTGTAGAGCTGGAAATCGATTCGCGACACAATGCCGGTCGTCACGGACATTCTCTCGCCGCCGAGCGGATAACCGTAGGCTGAGACGGTGGATTCCAGTTCGGGAATTCCACCGAAGGTGAGCGGAACCATGTTTTTGAAGAAATCCGGCGACGAAACCTTCAACAGGGCCAGGTCGCAGTCGTGCGCCACGAACAACACCGTGGCCGGATATTTATTCGGATCGCCATCGCGTTCCACGGTGAGATAGCGGCTGTTGCTGACGACGTGGGCATTCGTCATGATACGATTGCCTTCGATCACAAACCCCGCGCCGATGCCGCGTTGGACGCCACCCGAATTCCAGGGCGCGCGGTAATCCGGTTCCACCTCCGTCGCGGTGATTCGGACCAGGCTTTTCTGGATCTTCCCATTGGGCCGGGCAGGCGGCGCCGCCACGATCACATTTTGGACTGGTGCGGCCGTCGCGGAAACAGTTTCTCCAGGAGGCGCCGGCGGGCCTTTTTGCTGGGCGCGAACTTCAATCGCGAGCAGCAGGATAGACGACAATAAGAATAGGCGGCGCCTCATCGGAAGTCCGAAAGATGAAACAGATGGTTAATAAATCAACCCGCGGGTCCCTTCTCGTTCGTAATCGTGCTCGTGCTCGTGCTCGATAACGGATGATCAGCAACTGTCGATTACGATTACGATTACGATTACGAGCACGAGTGTTAAACGACATGGACCGGCGCCTGCCGGCAATCGCGGTCGCAATGGCCGCATTCAATCTGCGTCGTCGCGTGTCCAATCCCGAAGCGGTCGCGCAGCACGTCGCTGATATCATGGAGAAACAAATCGTTCCCGGGCGGCTCAGCCATCACGAGATGGACCGTGAGCGCGACTTCCGTGGTGCTCATCGCCCAGATGTGAAGATCGTGCACCGCCCTTACGCCCGTGAGATTCCCGAGATAATTTTCCACCGCATGCGGATCGATTCCCTCCGGCACCGCATCCATCGACAGATTGATCGATTCCCGAAGCAACCCCCACGTCCCCCAAACGATCACGGCACCGATTGCCAAACTCACGGCCGGGTCGAGCCATTGCCAGCCGGTCAACTGGATCGCGAAGGCCCCCGCCACCACGCCCGCCGACACCGCCGCGTCACCGATCATGTGGAGAAACGCTCCCTTCACGTTCAGATCGTGTTTGCGCCCCGCCATGAATAACAAGGCCGTTGCCGTATTGATGATGATCCCGATCGTGGCCACCGCCATCACCGTTCCTCCAGCCACTGCTTCGGGATGCGCCAGGCGCCGGAGCGCCTCGACCGTGATCCCGCCCACCACCACCAGCAAAATCACCGCATTCACGAGGGCCGCGAGGATCGACGAGCGCCGCCACCCATAAGTGCGGCGCGAAGTCGGCGCCGCCTTCGTCAACTGCGTCGCCCCCCAGGCGAGCAACAGGCAAAAAACGTCACTCAAGTTATGTCCCGCATCCGAAATCAGCGCCAGCGAATGCGCCGCGAGTCCATACAAGACCTCCGCGATCACGAACCCAAAATTTAAAATCACTCCAATCGCAAACGCCGCATTGTTACTGGGCGGCCCATGCGAATGCCCCGAATGATCGTGATCGTGTCCCATTGCCGTTAAGCTAAGAAGCATTACCGCGACCGGCAAATCGTCCTGCGGCGAGTCTTTCGCTCGCCGCTAATGTTTTGGCGGCGGAGCGAGCACGGTCTTTATCTTCTGGAGAATTTCCGGCGACTGCACGTTCTGTTCTCCCATGACGAGAAGCGCGAAGTTGTCCGCCAGAATTTCGTCCGGGTGAATAAGGTACTGCGTATTCCTGCCGACCTGCTCGAGAAAACCGGACACGGCCCGCGGTCCGACGAGCTTCGGCGTTGAGTTCTCACGGATGACGTCGATACGATGCGAGCCCGGCTTTTCCTGGACCACCAGAAACTGAAAATCGAGATATTCGAAGAACTCGCCGCCGCGGCTTACGTCGTAGGTCTCGGCGCGAGAAAGCAGCACAGGGATCGCCGCGCATTCTTGTCCGTCGATTTCCAACCGGATGAAATGGTCGTTTCGCGGACCGTCCGGGTTGGTGATCTTGCGGGCCGCGAGCTCGCGCGGGAATTCCAGATCGTCGCAGGGAACAAAGCCGATGAGCCCGTACAATTCTTCCCGCAGCGGGGGATTCTGCCTCGACAAGACATGGAACAACTCATGACAGACTAATTTGGCCAGTTCGTTCGGATTCCGGACCAAATCGCCTTTGGGCAGGATGATTGCGGCTCCTCGCGTGTAAGCCGCGTTGCCTTCTTCGGCTCCGGTGGTCTTAATCAGGTTGATCGTGGCCGGAAACGCGAGCGGCAACTCCGCGAGGTGCGCCTGAATTTCCTTGAGCGCCGCTTCCACGCTGTGCGTCTCTTCCGTCGTCCACTCAGCGACGTTCTTGCCCACGAACGCGAGATATTCGTCTTCGGACACCGGCTTGTCCGTTTTCATCCGCGCCGAACGATCAAACGGACTCAAGTGCCGAACAAAGTCGTCCTTTGCCATCAGGACCGTCTGTCCCTCCTTCACCGAGGCGAAATGTATGACCGTCTTACTTCCGAACTGAACATTCGCCGCGGCCGCCAAAGGCGAAGCCATCGCCACCAGCCCTGTGACAAAAACGAGGATTCTCTGAAACATCGGATGACGTATTGAAATTGCTTTTAGCAATCCCGTGACCGAGGTCGAGCTTTATCAGCGATCCCGGCGTGAAGAGAGTGGCGGGTGCAGTCAGCGATGATCTTTTTCACGCCTTCGGTGATTTCGCCTAACGCCGCAACTCCATCGCGTTGCCACCACACCAGCAGTGACCGAAAGGACGCAGGCTTTATTTCCAAACGATTTCCTTTTGCGCCTGCGTTACGATGTCGACGTCCGAGACGTGCGGGTCATTCGGGTCTCCCGTCTCGACGATGAGATGCGTCGGCGAAATCGTGCGGTGGGCGCGAACTCCTTTTATGACGAGGTCGGGCTTTTCAAGCCCGTCGGAGAGCACGTAGAGATCGTTACGATCATTCTCGTCGAGCCGATGATTGCCATCAGTATCCTCGGTCACGCAGTTAAACAATAATGCCTTAATTTTTTCCGGCTTCTGCTCGCTATAGATATTGTGCGAAAGCACCAGGCCGTCGTTTTTCAGTAGCGTCCGGACTCGTTGGTCGCCTTTGGAAAAGATTACGTTCACCGTTTGACCGGAATCATCTCCTTTTCCCAGGTAGGATACGCG
>JBAPMH010000331.1:0-13579 GCA_049278515.1 Chthoniobacterales bacterium | reverse complement strand
CTGTCGAGCCGCGAACGTCCACCGGCTCGACAGCGTCTCGCCCTACCAAATTACTTCCCGCCACCGGAATGGTGGAGAGGGCGCGCCTACGTCAGCTCAATTGCTTGGAACGAGCTGATGACGTCGTCCGGGCCTTTATCCTTGAAGAAACACTCGTAAAAACCGGGCCCGAGGTCCCAGTGGTCACCCTTGTAGTATTCATCGCGATAAAACCGCCAGATGCCGCTTACGACGATGAGCGAACTGATTCGATCGTTCCAAAAATCGCCCAGGAAATGAAAACTGAGGTTTGTGCGGCAGGCGGCCCCTTTGAAGCCCACGTGGTCGAAGATCACGAGTTCCGGCATGGGGGCGTTGTGCAGTGCGTGCGCGTCGCCGATCACGCTCGCACAGGCATGGTAACTCAACGGGCCCACCTTCCACTTCGTATCGATGATGCAGCCATTCTCCGGCGCCAGTTCGGTCTTGGGTACTAGTCTCATATGGGTTTGGGGGAATTTGACCAGACGATCCGGGCGATGTCGAGGGCGATATTTCCCCCTTCTTTCCTGCTCCTGATCCTGATCATGCTCCTAATCCTGGTCATGATCATGCTCCTAATCCTTCCCCTGAAGCATCGCCACTCATCCGGATCATGAGCAAGATCACGATCAGGAGCAGGATTATTAAATCTTGTGTTCGCGATTGTCGGACCGAAGCCGGATTGTCTTGTTCTGCAGGTCGTGCAAAGCCCGGATGAATCGAACCGTCCGGCTCTTCGCCCGCATCAGGATGGAATAAGTGACCGCGGTAGCTCCCTGCGATTTCACTCCCCGCAGCAGCGCGCTGTCGCTAATGCCCGTTGCGCAAAAGATGATGTTCTTTCCGTTCGCGAGGTCGTCAGCGAAAAAAACCCGGCCGAGATCAGCTTCGTACCCCTCGGCGATGAGACTCTTGCGCTCTTTCTCGTCGCGCGGCCACATCACACATTGCATGTCGCCGCCCAGGCATTTGATGCCGGCGGCGGCCAGGACGGCTTCCGGCGATCCGCCGATGCCGAAATAGACGTCAATCCCACTATCAGGAATGGCGGGCGCCATGGCGGCCGCGATGTCGCCGTCACTGATCATTCGCAGGGAAGCCCCCACCTGGCGGATTTCCGCGACAATGTCTTTGTGCCGGGGCCGATCGAGCATCATGACGACCACGTCCTGGACCCGCTTGTTCAAGGCCTGGGCGATAATGGGCAGCATCTCGTCGATTGGGCTCTCGATCTTAAGCGTGTCGATCCCGGTGATCTTCATGTGTTGCAGCACTCGCGGGCCGTAGGAAAGTTTTGTCATGTAGAAGGAAGGAATGTCGCGCAACGCGACTTTCACGCCCTTCTCCGGGCTGGCCGCGGCGATGCAACTGATCGAATTCGGCGCGCCCTTCGAGATGTTGGTTGTGCCGTCGATAGGATCGATCGCGATGTCGAACTGGGGCGTCCCCGGGAGCCATTTCCCGAGCTGTTCGCCCTTGAAAATACCTGGCGCGTCGTCCTTGATTCCTTCGCCGATAACGACTTCGCCGCAAATGTTCATGAGATCGAACATCCCGCGCATCGCGTCGCAAGCCGCTGCGTCCGCTTTTTCCTTTTCGCCGCGGCCGAGCCAGGGAAGCGAATTAAGGGCCGCCGCCTCCGTCGCGCGCACGAAATCGAATTCGATGATCCTTTCGATGTCGTGATAGCTTTGCGGGCGAACTTTCATTAAGGGACATTCTGCATTTACGAGGAAGATCGGCAAGCGGGGATGCCTCCCGCCTTCTTCCTGCTCTTGCTCTTGCTCTTGCTCATGATCCTGATCCTGATCTCGCTAGGCAGGCGACGCTGCCCAAAAAGAGCATGAGCACGATCATGATCATGAGCAGGAATTCCTAATTCCCGGGCGGTTTCGGCTTCGGCGACGTATTTGGTTTCACCGGCACTTCCCCGCCCGGCGCGACCTCATACTCCGGCTTGGCCACTCCCAACAGCCAGCGGTCGAACCAACCCACAAGATGCTGAAGCCGTTCCACCCGGTGCCACGGCTGGCCTGCTCGCGAGAGCTCGTGGGTTTCATTCGGAAATTTCACCATCACCGTCGGAATTTTCCTGAATTTCAGGGCGCGAAACATTTGCTCGCCCCCTGCGCCCGGAGGAGTGCGGGAATCGTTCTCGCCCAAAATAAACATCGTCGGGGTCTTCACCTCATTGATGTAGGTGATGGGCGAGCGCGCCTTGAAATCTTCGGGATCCTGAAAGGGCGGCGCTTTGAACCAGCGCGGCTGAAAGAGCGTAAAATCGGCGGTGTACCACCAATCGATCCAGCTGGCGATGTCGCGCTGCGAAACCGCCGCGGCAAAACGATTCGTATGGCCGATCACCCAATTGGTCAGCAATCCGCCGCCGCTGCCGCCGGTTACTCCGAGTTTTTTCTCATCGATGTAGCCCCGCTTGATCGCCTCATCCACCCCGAGCATGAGGTCCTGATAATCGTCGCCGGGATAATGATATTGAATCACGTTGCCGAATTCCTGGCCGTAGCTGGTGCTTCCCCGCGGATTCGGATAGAGCACCACGTAACCCTTTGCGGCCATCCATTGAAACTCGTGGTCGAAAACAAATCCGTAAGCGGCGTGCGGTCCACCGTGGATGTTCAGGATGAGCGGATATTTTTTTGTCTTGTCGAATCCGGGCGGCCGTTGCAGCCAGGCCTGAATCATTTTTCCATCGAAGCTCTTGTAACGGATCTCTTCCGGTTCAGTCAGGTTGAGGCGCCCAAACAGCTCGTCGTTGCTGAAGGTTAACTGCCGGGCCTCGCCGGAGGACCGGTCGAGCCAAAAGAGGTCTCCGATGCGGGTGGGAGTCGAGAGAAGATACACCAGCTTGGAGGTGTCCGGCGCCGCCCGAAAACGGGTTACCGCCTGATCTCCTTTCGTGATCTCGGTCATTGCCCCGGTCGCAACCTCAAACACCCCGAGGTTGGTTTGACCTTCCTTCGCGAAATTTTCGACGATCCCCTTTCCGTCCGCGGTCCAAATGGGAAGGTTGCCGCCGCCGCCGCGAGGCGAACCGTTATCTCCGAAGACGCTGCTGCCCACATCCCAATCAAAATCGGCGGTGAGATTCCGCGGCTTCGAATCCTTGACGAGATCGAGCACCCAGAGATCGGGCTGGGTGTAGGAATTGACCGGTTGCTCCACCGAGGCAAGGAAGGCCACCTGCTTTCCATCCGGACTCAACGCCATGTTGCCGGCGTCCATGTCGATCGTGGTGATCCGGGTGGGCTCGCCGCCATTCACCGGGATGGAGTAGATCTCCGTCTTCGCCAGATCGTAGTACGGCTCGTCGTTGCGCAGCGTTGTGAAATAGATCTGGGTGCCGTCCTTCGACCAGATCGCGCCATCCTCGTCGAAACGGCCGCCGGTCAATTGCTTCGGCTGGACTTTCTCGTCCGCGTTTCGCGGCGCCGGCACGACCCAGAAATGCTGGGGCCGCTTGAAATCGAGATAGCCTTCGTCGTTCGAGCGGTAAACGGCGCGGGTGACCACATGGATATCGCTCTCGCGTTCGCTTTCCGCCTCGGCTTTCTTCGCCGCGTCATCGGCCGGCTTCGATTTTTCCTTGGCGCTCTCCTTGGATGGAGTTGGCGAAGCCTCGGCTGCAGCCGCCCGCTTCAGCTCTTCTTCCTTCCGCTTTTTCTTCTCCTGTTTCTCGATATCCTCCGGATTCGTCGAGCTGGCGAAAACGATCAGCTTCCCGTCCGGCGACCATTTCGGATCGCCTGCTCCTTTTGGCAGGCTCGTAAACGGAAACGCGTCACCACCGGCCATCGAGACCATGAAAAGCTGGGGCGGTTCCGGCTTTCCGTCCTTTTCGGTGGTTCGGGTGAAGGCGAGGAATTTTCCATCCGGCGACCAGCGCGGCGAAGAGTCGCGCTCGCCTGTCGTTAAACGATGCGGAAGCTCGTTCCCGGTGGTGCCAACCATCCAAATCGAGGTGTTATAGCCCTCCTTCTTTTCGTTCACCGTCACCCGGACAAAAGCGACGCGGGCGCCGTCCGGCGAAACCTGCGCGTCCCCGATCCAGACGAAATCGAAGAGGTCTTTTTCGGTGATGTTCCTTTTTTCGGCGGCGCTTAACGGCAAGGCCGCGGCGGCAATCGAGAAGAGAAAAAAGAGAAGACGCGGCCAAGAGCGATTTTTCATGCGTGGCCAATCTGCGCGGAATGAAGGAACCTCACAAGCCGAACCGTTGAATGGTCTTGAATCAGGTTCCCTTCCTGCTGATACTCTTGTTGTGGACACTCTGACGAGTTATCGCCGAGATGCAATGAAGCTGGCGATTGTGGCGGAGCTTGGAGGGGGCGAGGGATATGCAGCTCGAATTTCAGGTTTCCGGGGCCTCTTGGCTACCGGCCGAACCAAGAAGGAAGCGCTTGCTGAATTAGAGGACGCACTCGTTGATTGGACCGAGTTAGCGCTCAAGCGAGGGATCGGTCTGCCCGCGTTGCGGGAAAAGCGATTGGCCGCCCTCAACGCTGCCTGAGCCATTCGTTGCGGGAGATTCCCGCCTCATCCAGGATCATCTTCAGCAGATTCACCCCAATCACTCCGCCATGCGGATTTGGGATTGTGAGCTGGATCCTGCCCTTGACCATGTGGGGGTGCTTCCTTCCGGGAAATGGACCTGCCCATCCCAAGGCGCGCAAGCCCTTGATTAGGTCACGGCGGCTGACCGGAGCGAGGCGCATTATGCAATTCCTTTCACTCGAACTGTAGCGTTTTGATAAAATCCGATAAACGCTGCGCTTCGGTCGGCGTGATATCTCTTGGAATGATCAAGTCGATATGCCGGTCCCGCCGGAGTGGGTAGGTCAACTTCATATCTTCCGGATTCAATATGGCGATTGCTCCCTCTTCAGCTTCGTCATTTGCGCCAGCCACTTCTTCTTCCGTTAGCAGCTCGACTTGATCGAGCTGCCCCGCCGCGGCCTTCCCGAGGCTCACCCGCCCAACACGCCATCGGAGGCGGCTGGGCCGCCGCTTCCGTCCAATTATATAAACTCCGCAGTTCAGCCGGGCCAGCGCTCTCAAAAAATCACGAACTTCGACATAGGAGGCTTGATGACCACGTGCGACAAGGTCCGCCAAGAGTTGATTCACCGTGGTCTCTGATCTGTTTCGCTGACGCGTTGCAAGATAATCGAAGGCTGCCTTAGCCACAGAATTCTTCGCATATAAATCTTTAAGTGCCTCTAAGTCTACCTTATCTGGATTTTGGATCATTATATCTCCCAATATAAGCGTTATTGTGTAATCAAAAGCGCTTGTCAAGACAATAAAGAGTTTTAACGCAACTAACACCAGAACCTCGGCATGATAACTTGCCCGGTTTCGTCAACTTACTTTTCGCTCGGCCTCACCTCGCGGTGGGACATCCCATGAGCGTTCATCAGCGATGGCCGGATCCGAAGGAAGACCTGGAACGACAAAGGAACATCGTCGCCGTAGTAGCGATCGAGATCGTCGGGCGCGCCATAAATGGTGAACTGCCCGCCGAGGCCCACGTCGATGCCCTTGCCGTGCGAAAGATCGCGGACGTAGCCGACTGTGAAAGCGTTGATCGGAAACACGCGGTCATGATCGACCTCCTCGAGCACAAGCTCGTGCCCCGGCTTCTGGACGTGTTCAAACCGTCCATAAATTGTGTCGCGCCCGCTCTGATAATTTGCCTCGAATAAGAACGATTGCGTTTTCTCGCCGCCACTGGCGCGATTCTGTCCCCAGACAAAAGAGCCCGACCAGTTCGCGTCCGGACCGAGCGGCCTATTATATATGAGCGAGGCCGTCGTCCGATGCTGGTTCACGTCGGACTCCAGCGTTTCCGGGCTCCGAAGGTACCCATGAGAAATCTGAAGCGCGAGGTCCTTGGTTGGATTCCAGGAAATCCTCCCGCTGTATGAATCCATCTTCGGCTCGTCGAAATCGTAACGCACCTCGTCCGGCTCGCGCCCGGTGAAGACAGAGCCTTCCATCTTGACGTCACGCCACACCGTTCCCAGCGTCACGACCCCGAAGGTGATGTGGGTTGAATCCTGCCAGTGATGGCTAATCGGCGCATCGGGATTATCCATCGCCGAAAGCCGGTGCATGAAAGCCGGCGGGCCCAGGGCCGGTTCCCCGGGATATCCCAGATAGAGAAACGCCGAGAAATCCCGGCTGAATTTTTGCGAATAGCTGACGGATAACTCATCGAACAGGTCGTGCGGATGCTGCCCGTCGTGGAGCGCGTTGCCATCCCAGGTTTCGCCGGTTTGAAACAGGAGCGGGTAACCACGGCCGCCTTCAGTGAGAAGATCCAGGCTCATCATTCCTCGAAGCCCGAGCTGCGCGTTTTCATTGAACGGATGCGAATACATCGCCATGAACCAGTTGGGCGCATCGATGCGGTCGTCGCCGCGGCGAGTACTGGCATTCGTGTAACGGGGAAAAATTCCGCCATGTAGCATGAGCATGTCTTCGCCAAACATGACCATGTGGCCATACATCGGCGTCGAATCAGGCGCCCAGCTCGACCCGGAGCTTTCGCGGCTCATCGGGTCGGCGATGTTGAGGGAAGAGGGCATGACCAAGGGGTGGCCGCCGGTATCGTGGGTCGCGCCGGTGTCATGAGTCGCATGAGATTTATGCGTTCCCGGCGCCTCTTCGAGGGCGGGTTCACGCTTGGGTGCTTTTTTTACTGGTTCGAGGGTCATCCCGCATTTCGGACATTCCCCCGGGGCATCTCTCACCACTTCGGGATGCATCGGACACGTGTATTTCTGCGAGGGCGATTGCGCCAAAAGGGGAGCTTGCGCCAGCATTGCCAGCGCACTGAAAATTACAAAAAGGTGTTGTTTCATTTGTTCCTGAAAACTGAGCGAGTTTGCGACCGTTCCAGGTCGCGACGAATGCAGGCGAAAATGCCTGCCCTAACGGGGATTTCAGGAAACAGGAGGAGCGTGCGACGGCAGGCTCGTCTGCAAGACTAACTCGGCGAAACTGAAACAACCAGGCGGCCCGGTATCGAGACCTTTGATCTCGAAAACAAGACGCGGAGGCGTCAGAAAAATGGCGGTGGCATAATCGGACATGCCGGCGAATTCACCGGCCCGAGCGCCGATATTTTTGAGCGCGTGAACGGCCGTCGCACGCAAATCTTTGCAGCAGGGCGTATTCGCGGCCGGCTTCTTTTTGGCCGGCGCGGAATGCATCGGGCATTCGCTGGCTTCAACGCCGGCCTCGACCGGCAGCGTGACTACGCCCAGCGCGCAATGGTTCGACAGAACCATCCACGCCGCGATGGAAAGAAAAACGGTGGTCGACCGTGCTGCCATCCTCATCGCCGTTCGGCTTCGCATGCTTCTTAGATCGCACTCGGGTCGCCGATTGGCAATCGGCGAGCAGCCGACGCGCCCGCCCGCCAGCCCGAGGTTGCGCTCTTTCTGTAAGGCTGGCTTGGCACGGTGGCGGGTTCTGCCGGAAGATAGTTGCCCATGCCAGCGAACGCGACGGACGGCCTGACCGTCCTGGACCCTTCTCCGATCGAAATCCGGCCGCGGGCGTGGTGGTGCCGCGCTTCAGTCCTGACCGCGATCCTTTTCGCCGCCATCGTGCTTAATAACTCCGAAATGCTCTTCCGGAGCCGCCAGTATGAGGCCGACGATTATGCCGTAAATTCGCTGCAGGTCTTAAAAGCAAAGCAATTCCGTGAGACCCTCGGCCACTATTGCCGCTTTGATTTTCACCACCCCGGTCCCGCCTTTTTTTATGTCTTCGGGTGGGGTGAAATTCTTTTTTTCGACGCAATCCATGCCGTCCCCACTCCGTTCAATGGCCAGTTGATCGCGCTCTATGCGTTGAGCGCATTCTTCTTCGGCGCCTCTTTGGCACTGATCGCGTCACGCCTGGGTGCTGCGAGCCCGTGGTTCATCGGTCTGTCGCTGCTGTGCGCGAGCTGGCACTTCGGAGCCGTCGCCAAATTTTACGCGTTTGTTCCCGGAGATTTCGGGCTCCTGTCTCCGTGGCCGCCCTGTTTTATCGTCCTGCCATTCCTATGTTTGATCGTTGCGGCCGCGTCCGTGGCAACGGGAAGCGGGAAAGATCTTCCTTTGCTGACGCTGGCCGGATGTTTCCTTGTTCACGGACATGTCGCCATGCCGTTGTTCGTGGGGCCCTTGACGATGACCGCTTATGGCGCGTTGTGGTTGGACACCCGCCGAATGGGCCAACGACCCTGGAACCTCTACCCTCGGCAACATTGGCTTGCTGCCGCGACGATCGCGCTCTTTCTGCTGCCGATCGCCATCGATTTCTTTACGGCCCATCCAAGTAATCTGGAACGCATCATCCGGCATCTCCGCGCCGAATACGGGCAAGGGCCGGGGCTCCTGCAATCGTCGCTGTATTTCCTGCACTTTGGCGCTTACGCGGCCTATCCGAGTCGCTGGCCAATTCCGACCTTTGAAACATTCGATGCGTCCGGTCTGCTGTCGTTTTTTCTCCTGCACTGGCGCGCTTACGCCCTCTGGTTCGGTTCGATTCTCCTGTTGATCACGGTAACCAGAGTCGGATTGCCGGGATATTCGGAAGACCCGCGAATCACAAAGTTCAGGAAGCGAATGTATCTGATTCTGGCTGTCGCCACTGGGTTATCGCTGGTTTGGGGGTCAATGCAGGAAGGCCCATTGTACGATTATAACTCGCTCTTTAACTTCGCCATTTACTACGGCTGGCTGCTGATCGTCGCGTTGACCATGGCAGCCTCCATTGAGAACCGGTTTTCGTTTTGGCGCTCGCGGGTATCAAATCCCGAAGCCCAACAATGGAGAGCGCGAATGCGCATTGTTGGTATCATCGTGATCGCGCTGGCCGCGGTCATCGCATTGAGGCACGAACGAGGCCGGTTTCGCGCAGCCTCCAATTACAATCAGCAGCGCCTTTTTGCGGAATCAGTCGAGCGGGCCCTCAAACTTGATCCCGCCCAGCCGAAGTTCTTGAATTTCGATTGGCAGGCCAACGACCAGGCAACGCGTCTCGCGGTTTATCTCGAGCGACGCGGAATTCGCTGGTGGGTGCGGGAGGATTGGCCGCTGCAGTTCGGACGGGACCGTGTCATTACGCCTGGCAGGAGTGATCAACCGGTTCCGGCATTGTCATCCTCCTTTTGGCGAATGTCGCTGAATTCCAACCCCTCAGCCACTGAAGGCGACCCGCGCGCAATCGTGCTCCCAGTAACGCCTGACGTCGACCTCGTGGTTCATCCCGGGAAATAAATCGCCTCGGGTCCCTAGTGAAAAATGCTGCGAAAAACCTTGTGGACGGTGCGTCCGACCGCGGCAGGAAAATTCGGCGGGCGACGGCGATGGCGGGAGGGACGCCTGACGCGCGCTTCCTTGACGGAAACGATTTCGAGAGAATCACCCCGCTTGGCCAGGCTGAAAGTATTGTCGGTCCTGCCGCTGGCCCTTCGATCATTTGGAGGATTCGCCACTTCAAAAGAGACGCGGACTCCCACGATGGTGAAGTTGCCTTTCCTAAACACGTGCAGGGAATCGCCCAACGTATATTTCCGAATCGGCCATCTTTGATTGTAAACGGCGAGCTCGTTTTGGATGTATGGCTTGTCCACGGCGCCATGATCGAAGTAGGCGACGCGATCGGCGTAGAAGGCGAGTTCCTCCTGAGGATTGGCTGCCTGGCACGCGTCGAAATAGCGGCGGAGAAAAGTGTGGATGTCTGCCTTTGAAACCGCCCCCGCGTTTTGTTCCTTCGTTGGAACCGGCGCGGGGGCGGGTCTTTGTTCCCGCAAGGCCGCGTCGCTCTTTAAAATCGGAACGTCGGGCAGATCGGCTTTGCCCTCGGCCGGAGAAGTCGGCTCGCCGATCCCAAGCGAATAGAGCGTCATCTCGTCGGCCACGCCGGTTACGGCAAAGCCCTGCCGGGCTTGATAGCGCTTTATCGCGATGGCGTAATCGAGACTGGGCCGGCCATCGATGTCGCGAAAGAAAAGATGACGCTTCCGCAACTCTTCCTGGACCTGGCGTGTTTCCTCATCTGCCCGCGCAAACGATCCACCGCAAAGCGCGCAAATCAGCAGGAAAAGGAATGTCTTATGTGACACAGTGAGAGTTGGTTACTTGAGTCTGGGGGTGGATTCAACCGCTTCTTTGCAGCAACTCTTTTGCCGCGCAGCTCAGGTCGAACCTCCGTTCGCGCCTTACCAATGTCAGACCCGTGCCGCTGCCGTGGGCTCTTCCTGGGCCGTCAATCGCGGGATGCGGGTTGCCATTATCATCGCGACAAAAAGGAGAAGCGCTCCCAGGTGCCAGGGAGCGCCGGGCAGATTCCATCCATTCTTTTCGTTGATGAAATAGGCAAACGTAAACGTGAACAATCCCGGCCCCAGGATCCAGGCGAGGCTGCAGAGACTGCTAATCGCACCCTGTAGTTCGCCCTGCTCCGATTCGCTCACCCGGCGAGTCATCATTCCCTGCGCGGCCGGCGTAGAGACCGTCCACATCATCATCACCGGGATGGACAGGAAAAAGAATCCGCTCGTCCGCGCCAGACCGGCCAGGACCATCCCGAGCGCGCCGAAAAACTGGCCGATGTAAAGCGTCCGGCGCTCGCCCAATCGCGAAACCATCGCTCGCACCACCCAGGTGGAAATCACCACGGAACAAATTCCGACCAACGCCAGCGAGAGACCAATGGTTCCCTCCGCCCAGGCGTAGCGAAAAATGGTGTAGAGCGCCCAAACATTAAAAACCTCGTGAGCGACGTAGCCAATGAATTGGATGGTCGCGAGCCGGAAGAGCTCGGGATGGGAACGGAGGAGAACCAGGGATCCGACGGGGTTCGCGCGCCGCAGGGTGAAGGCCTTGCGTTTTTCCGGCGGCAAGGATTCCGGCAAAACAAAAAATCCATAGAACGCGTTGGCCAGACTCAATCCGCCCGCCACCCAAAACGGCAGACGCGGATCGGAATTGCCGAGAAGACCGCCCAGCGCCGGCCCCAAAACAAAGCCGACGCCGAAGGCAGCACCGATCAGGCCGAACGCGCTCGCCCGTTTTTCCGGCGGGACCACATCGGCGACATACGCTGTCCCGGTCGTGATGCTCGCCGCGGTGATTCCGGAAATTACCCGCCCAAGAAAGAGCCAGCCAAGGGTCGGCGCGAGCGCCATCACGATGTAATCGAGTCCCAGACCGAGATTCGACAGCAAAATCACCGGTCGCCGGCCGAACCGGTCCGACAACACCCCGAGCACAGGGGAAAAGAAAAATTGCATCAGCGCCCAGACGGTCCCAAAAACGCCGAACATTTTCGCCGCGCCTGGCGCGTCCCCGCCTAGGAAATTCAGGACCAGCTTCGGCAGGACCGGCATGATCAGCCCGAGTGCCAGCATATCGAGGGTGACAGTTAGGAAGATGAAAATGACGGCGGCTTTGCGCGGTTTCATATTATGTCAGTCCGGTCACTCGATGAAGACGTGAGCGCGACCAATTCCCTGATATGAAATGGAAAAGACTCACAATCGCCACGCTGATCTTCGTTTCGATACTGGTGTTTGTCGCGTGGTTTGCCGGGGCGATTTTGACGGCGCCCATCCCCCGGGAGATCGGCAAATTGCCGCAAGACTTGTCAGGAATGTCGGTCGACTTTCGAAGCGAATCAGGATCGCAAATCCACGGGTGGCTCATACCCGGCCAAGGGGGTCGGGGGCTTGTGATTATCATGCACGGGGTGCGCGCGAGCCGGCTCGATATGCTTGGGCGCGCGCGATTTCTTTCGCGGGCCGGCTATGCGGTTCTTCTTTTTGATTTCCAGGCGCACGGTGAAAGCCCGGGTCAACAAATCACTTTTGGTTACCTGGAAAGCAGAGACGCGCGCGCTGCTCTCGCCTTCGCACGGAGCGTCTCGCCTCACGAAAAAATCGGCGTGATCGGAGTTTCCATGGGAGGGGCGGCTGCGCTCCTGGCCGAGCCGCCGCTTTCGATTGACGGGCTCGTCGTGGAACAGGTCTATCCGACCATGCACGACGCAATCAGCGATCGCATCTCCATGCGATGGGGAGCCTGGTCGCGAGCGTTGACGCCATTGCTCTCATGGCAGCTTCGACCGCGCTTGGGTGTGAGCGACCGAGATTTACGTCCGCTCGATCACGTGCGAAAAATCATCTGCCCGAAACTTTTTGTGGGCGGAGAATCCGATCGACATACGACTCCCAAGGAACTTCGCCGGATGTTTGACGCCGCCGCCGAACCCAAGGAGCTCTGGATCGTTCCGCAAGCGAAGCACGTTGATCTGTCTCGCTTCGCAAAAGGCGATTACGAAAGACGAATCCTGAGTTTTTTCTCGAAACATCTTTCCGCCACGCCGTAGCCCCCCTGGCGTCTGCGGTTTCCAGAGCCGGCCGAACCGTTGGACCTCCGCCGCTCTTAAGCGGCCGCTTTGTTCTTGCCGAACAATTTGCGAAGCCAGGCGGCCAGCGCGACGAAGCCGATAATGACGAATTTCTTGGCTGCCAGGATCGCGACCCAAAGCCCTTTGAAAAGGCCGAGCTTCGCCGCCACTCCGCCCGCCACCAGAGCCGCGATCCCATACGAAGCCACTTTGTCGCCGGCCGCCTCGCTGAAATCGGCGTAGCGATGGCCCGGATTGAAGTCGATCGCCGCCAGGATTTTCGGCGCCTTCTGTTCGATCTCGGGAAGTTGGGACATCGCCGCGACGGCATTCAAGACCAGCACGCCTCGCCGGCCGAGGATACGGATGTTGTAGTTCAAAGTATTCTCGTCCGCGCCGCGGAACTTCAGCTCCTTCGCCCAATAGAGTTTGTGCACCGCTTTGTCATAGTGCGGCGGCGCCGCCCAACCGACCAGCTCGATCGCCGGATAGCCCTCCTTCACGCGTTCCTTGTTCGCGTCGCGAGTATCTTTTTGCATCTTCTGAAGCAGCTCCGCGTAGTCGATTTTCTCCGCATCCTGATCCTTGACGTAACCTTCCGCTTCATAGGTAACAATCACCGCCCACGAATTCGGATCGAGCGGGCTTGCCTCGGCCGGCATGATCAAACCGAGCGGATCCGGCATCGGTGGATTGTTCCATAATTTGACCAGGACAATTCCCGCGTCGTGGCCATCGAGGAAGCGGAGTCCATCGGGAACTTTCAACGTTGCCAGGCCATCCTTCAGAGTGACGTCGCCCTGTTGAAATTTCAGAGTGGAGACGAGCGCTTCCGCTTCTTCTCTATTTTTGGGACGATCCTGGCCGTAGCCAGCTGCGAGCGGAAACACGACGGCAGCGAAAAGGAGGGCGGCAAAGGCTGGCAATTTCATAGGGGGAGAAAAGGGCGCATCGAACGCGGTATTTATTGATGTTGTTCCATAGCGTAAAGCAATTTTGTTGCCGACGGCCTCTCGTTTGGATTCTCGATTTCTTTTCGCGCCGTCTTCGTCGGGACCAGGGAACCTGAAAAGCCGGGCGCACGTTCGTCACAAACATCGCAATCCCCGATCCGTCGCGCGTATTGTTG
>JBAPMH010000330.1:0-12752 GCA_049278515.1 Chthoniobacterales bacterium | reverse complement strand
CGATTAACGCGTAGGTCGATTCAAAGCCGTCGGCGGAGTGAGTATTTGTTTTCATATGTTAGGTAGGTTGACGGCCAGCCCTTATGCAAAGGCCATGCCATTGCCGCCTAACGAGTCATAAAGATTTGATAGTAAGATAGTTATGTGACTCGACCTAAAAGCGTCTTCTGCTTTTCTGTTTCGGGGCCGGGAATTTCTCGTTCCGAATTTGGGACAAAAACGGGCGCCAAAAAAAAAGCGCGAGGGCAATAAACCCTCGCGCTTTGCTCTAACCAATCTGGCGGAATTACATGTAATTCAGCGCGCCACAACGCCAGCACGTGAACCAACGCCAATTACCGTGGACGTAGTTTCCCGCGCCGTCGTTCCAGCACGTGTAGAGCAGATTCCTGCGGCGACCGCCTACCTCATTGGAATCGGCGTCTTTTTCAGTACCGCCGCCACCTTCCTGGTCCGGCTTTTTGCCTGCTGCTTCATCAGCCATAACGTTATCCTCTCTTTTTGGGTTTTTGTTTGTTTGCCTGCCACATCGTTCCGTGTGACGGCGGACCGCCAGTTATGCCGATTACCGGCTTCTTGGGCAAGTCCGTTGTCACGCCGAAATCTCTGTGGTGAGAGACAGACGTTCGGCGTCCGCTGAATTTCTAAATTGTTCGTGTTCGCGAATGAGTTTTTCGAAGGAGGAACGCTGTTCGGGATCGATCTCCTCCGGAAACTTGGCGGCCGAACGGTCCCATTTTCTTAGCCAATCACTGGAAAGCATTTCCCGCCGCTGCGCCTGAGGACTGTGAAATGCGGCGGGGGTGAGGGCGATGGTGGTTTCGAATTTCTCTCCCGCGTTGCGTCCCCGCGCGACGTAGAATCCGGCGGCCAGCAAAGCCACCCGGTTCGCCGTGGAGCAGGTGTAGGTGAACAGTTCCGCAGCCCGCCCCCCGCAGGCATCGAAGACGCGGCGAAACGTCGTGACCGTCCATTGGTCGCCGGAGGTTTTCGTCGAGAACATGTCATAGAAAATGAGGTCCGGAGGCGGCGCTTGCGCCATCACCTCGCGGAAGTCTCCCGGCACGATCAGCCAGCTCAAACCGGGATGCTGGCGCGATTGCCACCGGCCGTCCGTAAGGATCGCGGCCGGACCACTGTGCCGCAGGTAGGGGAAATCGCGGTTGTGGCGGAAGGCGAGCCGGAGCGAATCGAGGTCATTTTCGAAGCTGATAATTTGGAGCGGGCGAACGGCTCCCTGGCCGGCCTGTTCTTCGTAGCACGCGATCGCTGCCATCGCGTTGGCCGCGGCGCCGAGGCCCACATCCCAGATCACGAGCGGCGCTACGCTCTTCGGGTTCTCCTCTGCTGAAACCGCGACCCGTTCGGCCAGCCGCGATTGCTCGATGTAAAGCTCGCCTGCTTCCACCATCGGCGCTGTGCGCGAATGCATGATCTCGCCGGACGAAATCTGACGGATGCTGGCGAAGCCTTCCCAGGCCTTGTGCACTTCGTAGTCGCCCAGCTTAAGCGACTTCTGCCGTTTTGATTTCTGCGCGCGAATCGGATTGTCGAGGTCGGATTCGTGGAGGAACGCGCGTTTGTCGCGATAGAGATCGAGAAAACTTCCTGCCAGGATGCTTTCTCGAATTTCCCGCATGAGCTGGTGATAGAAATGAAGGTTATGTTTCCCGCGCAACTGCCAGCCAAGCGTCTCGCCCGTTTTCGTAAGGTGATGCAGATAAGCGCGTGAGTAGCGACGGCACGTCGGGCAATCGCAGGCGGGATCGAGCTTTTCATTGGCAAATTTGTAAACCCCCCGGCGCATTTGCAGGAAACCGCGCGAGGTGAAGACCGCGCCGCGTTGCGCCAGTTGAGTCGGCATGATGCAATCGAACATGTCCACGCCGCGATGGACCGCTTCGAGGATGTCCAGCGGTGTGCCGACTCCCATCAGGTAGCGCGGTTTGTCGGCGGGGAGAAGTTCCGCGGTGAGCTCACACATTTCTTCCCGCTCGCTCTTGCTCTCACCGACCGCGAGCCCGCCGATCGCGTAGCCGTCGAACTCCATTTCTCCCAGGCGCGCCGCGCTCTCGCGCCTCAGCTCGGGAAAGAGCGCCCCCTGGACGATAGCGAACATCGACTGCGGGGAATCCCCCCGCGCTGCGAGACTGCGAGCCGCCCAGCGATTCGTAATTTCGACGGCGGCCCGCGCCGTTGTTTCATCGGCGGTCGAAGCGATGCAATGATCCAGAGCCATCATGATGTCGCTGCCGATCGCCTTTTGCGTTTCGATGCTGACCTCGGGACTGAGCAAAATCGTGCGCCCATCGAGGTAGCTTTGAAAGACCGCGCCCTCTTCGCTCAGGGAGCGCGAATGGGGCAGCGAGAAGATTTGAAAACCTCCGGAGTCCGTGAGCACCGACCGGTTCCAGCTCATGAATCCGTGAATGCCTCCCGTGCGGCGAAATACTTCCGGGCCGGGCCGCAGAAGCAGGTGATAGGTATTCACGAGCAGGATCTGGGAGCCGGCGTCCTCGAGAGTTTGAGGTAACTGGGCCTTCACCGTGGCCTGGGTGCCGACCGGCATAAAGAGGGGCGCCCGCACTTCGTTGTGGAGGGTGCGAAAGGTCGAGGCACGGGCTCGCGATCCTGGAGCGGAGGCTTCCAGGCGAAAGTTTAGTCGCGAGCGATTCATGGGTGCTTCGTTTCTCTCAAACCAAATCTATCCTTGTCTCAGCTTGCGTTGCGGTGGAACTGTTTCAACTCAAGCGACCTCAAACCAACTAATTATGAAACGCATTTCCACGACCTTCGTTACCGTTGGCATCGCGGTTTTCGGCCTGGCCGCCACCGCCTATTCCGATCTCCAGCTGCCCGATGTCAGCCAGATGGCCGTCATCAAACAACGCGTCGGGTTGACCGACATTAAAGTCACCTATCACCGCCCGCTGGTGAATGGCCGGAAAATCTGGGGCGGCCTCGTCCCGCTTGGCGAAGTCTGGCGCGCCGGGGCGAATGAAAACACGGTCGTCGACTTCGGCGACGCGGTGACGGTCGAAGGCCAGCCGCTCGCAAAAGGAACGTACGGCCTCCATATGATTCCGACGGCGGACACTTGGACGGTGATTTTTTCCAAGATGTCGACTGCCTGGGGCAGCTACACCTACGACCAGAAGGAAGACGCTCTGCGCGTGACGGTGAAGCCGCGCCCCACCGAGATGGAAGAGGCGTTGGAATTCGAGTTCGAAGATCTCAAGGCAGACTCGGCAACGATGACGTTGAAATGGGAGAAGATCGCCGTGCCGGTGAAGATCGCGGTCCCCACCGAAGCGACGCTCGCGAACATCCGCGGCCAGATGCGCGGCCGGGCGCAGTATGAGTGGGAAGCGCCGAATCAGGCCGCGAATTTTTGTCTGACCCACAAGACCAACCTCGATGAGGCGTTGAAGTGGGTAAATCTCTCGATCCAAAACGAAGAGCGTTTCGAGAACCTGACGACCAAGGCGGACCTCCTCAAGGCGATGAACAAGGCCGAGGACGCCAAAAAGACCTGGGAACAGGCCATCGCGAAGACAACCGCGATTCAGCTCTATTCCTACGCGCGCCGGCTGCAATCGGAGAAGAAAGACGCGGAAGGCATGGAGATTCTCAAGGAAGTCTCAAAGCGTTATCCGGAAACACCATTCGGCCACCTCGCCAATGCCCGGATCAAGTCGGCGGCGGGCGATTTCGCCGGGGCCGCCGAGGATGCAAAGAAGGCCCAGGCCGTGGCGGTTTCCGATCAGCAAAAGAACAATATCAAACTGCTGATCGACCGGCTTAACGCCAAGCAGGACATCAACAAATAATCGCGCGGTTGAATCAGTCGCGGAGGGGTGTAGCGCTCATGGGTGAAGGGAGGGCGAAAATGGTTCGCGGCGCGCTGGTCGTTTTGTTCATGAGCGCAGCGGCTGTCCACGGCGGGGAGTTGCTCGCGCCCAATTTTCCGCCGCCCCTGAACGCGGCTGAGATTCGGCTCGGCCTCGAGAAACTGAATGTCCTCGGGCGCGTCCTCTACGTCGCGGCCCATCCCGATGACGAGAACACGAACCTCATGGCGTTGTTCTCGAACGGTTCGCTCTACGATACCGCCTACCTCTCCGTCACTCGCGGAGACGGCGGCCAAAACCTGATCGGCCCGGAACTCGGCGAGCGGCTTGGGTTCATTCGCACCCACGAGCTTCTCGCCGCCCGCAAGATCGATCGCGCCCGGCAATTTTTCACTCGCGCCGTCGATTTCGGTTTTTCGAAAAGCGCGCCGGAAACTTTTCGCATTTGGGACCGCGAGAAAATTTTGGCCGACGTCGTCTGGGGGATCCGGAAATGGAAACCGGACGTGGTCATCACGCGCTTCAGTCCGGAGGACGACAAAACGCACGGACACCACACCGCTTCAGCAATCCTGGCGCGGGAAGCATTCACGGCGGCCGGCGATCCAAAACGTTTTCCGGAACAGCTCGCCTACTTCGGGACCTGGAAACCGGCCCGGATCGTTTGGAACACTTCGCCCTTCTTTTTCCAGAATCGCAATATTCCCTTCGATCCGGCCGGCCTGACCGTTCTTGAAGCCGGCGGATTCAATCCGCTCCTGGGAAAATCGTTCACCGAGATCGCCGCCGCCAGCCTGAGCATGCACAAAAGCCAGGGCGTCGGCAGTCCGCCTCGCCGCGGCGCGCGGAAGGAATATTTCAAACTTCTGGAAGGGGCGCCGATGACGGATGCGCTCTTCGATGGCGTCGACACGACGTGGGCGCGCGTCCCGAAGTCGGAAACGATCGCCGGCAAAGTGAAGCAACTTCTGGCGGATTTTTCGGCCGCTGATCCCGCTGCCTCTGTTCCCAAATTACTGGAACTGCGCAAAGAGCTAACGAAGGATGAGAAGAACGACTGGTTCCTGGCCAAGACCGCCGAGGTCGACGCGCTTATCGTCGCCTGCCTCGCCGTGCACATCGAAAGCTCGACGCCGAACGCGGTCGTTTCGCCCGGTCAGACGCTTCCGATCAAGCTCGAGGCGATCAATCGTTCCAAGATTCCGGTGCAATTGGTCGAAGCGCGCGCGCCGGTGTCGGGAGAAAGTTTGCGGATTGATACTCCGTTGGAGCAGGATCAGTTCGTCGCCAAAGATCTTTCGCCGACGGTGCCCAGGGAGGTGGAAACGACGCAGCCCTATTGGCTGCGGAAGCCCGCCGTGCTCGGAACCTTCACGGTTGACGACCAGAAGTTAATCGGGCTCCCGGAAAATCCGCCGGCGTTTCCGATCGAAGTCCTCCTGCGCGTTGGCGATCAGGACATCCGCTATCTGGTCGATACCAACTATCGCACGGTCGATCGGGTGATCGGCGAAGTGCGGCAGGACCTCGTGATCGCGCCGCCTGTCTTCGCGAACCTGCAAAACAACGTTTTCGTTTTCGGTGACGACAAACCGAAAACCGTTCAGGTGCGCGTGACCGCATCGACCGGGGCCGTCCATGGCCAATTGCGCCTGGATGCGCCGAAAGGCTGGCGCATCGAGCCGGCCTCGGTCCCGGTCGAATTGAAGGCAGCCGACGCCGAATCTTTCGCGACCTTCACGGTCCAGTCGCCGGCGGGCCGCGGTGAGGGGAGCCTGCGGGCGATCGTTAATGTCGACGGGCGCGATTATTCATTCGCGCGCGAACGCCTCTCGTATCAGCACATCGGAGATCACACCCTGATGCCTTCGGCCGAGGCGAAAATCGTGCGGGCCGATATCAAGCGGAAAGGCGTGCTGATCGGCTACATTCCCGGCGCTGGCGATGACATTCCGCAGAGCCTTCAGCAGATCGGTTACACCGTGAAGGTCCTGGATAGCTCCGATATCACCGCCGAATCCCTGAAGCGCTTTGACGCCATCGTTCTCGGCATCCGGGCCTACAATACCCAAGACCGCATTGCCGCCTGGCAAACCGAGCTCCTCGCTTACGTGAAGGCCGGCGGCGTAGTCGTCGTCCAGTACAATACGACCGATCTGAAAACGAAGGAGATCGGTCCCGCTCCGCTTGAGATCACGCGCGATCGGGTCACGGATGAAAACGCGGAGATTCGCATTCTCGCTCCCGACCATCCCGTGCTGAACACACCGAATAAGATTGGCCCTGACGATTTCAAGGGCTGGGTCCAGGAGCGCGGCCTTTATTTTCCGACGAAGTGGGACGCGAGCTGGACACCGATCCTTTCCTGCAACGATCCCGGGGAAAAGCCGCTCGATGGCGGCCTGCTCGTGGCCAAATCGGGGAGCGGTTATTTCATCTACACCGGTTACGCCTTCTTTCGCCAGCTCCCCGCCGGCGTTCCCGGGGCTTACCGCCTCTTCGCGAACATGGTTTCGTTGCGCGACACAAAATGAGACGCGATCGACGCCTCTTCTGTAGCCGCTTGGCTGCGCCAAGCGTGGGAGCGGTGTCGAATCCAATAGAAGTCGTGGGTAATATCTTTGGCGCGTGTTGTCACGTCGCCCACGGGGCGACGGCTACAGAAGAGGGCATTACAGAAGACACGAAATGAGCCTGCACGATCATCCGCCGTTCTTCTCTTCCTGGCGCAAGGCCTACTGGTTCGCCGTCGTTCTTTTTGCGGTTGAAGTCGGGTTGCTTTACGCCTTCACGCTCCGGTTTTCGTGAACCGGCTCGATTACATCGTCCTCTTCGCGACAATCGTCGCGATCCCGCTCTACGGATTGTGGCGGACCTACAATCACCCAAACCTTCGCGAGTATCTTAAGGGTGACCGGACCATCCGTTGGGGAACGATCGGGCTTTCCGTTCTCGCCACCCAGGCGGGGCCGATCACGTTTCTGTCGATGCCCGGCCAGGCCTACGAAAGCGGCATCGGGTTTATCCAGAATTATTTCGGGCAACCGTTCGCGCTCATTGTCGTTTGCGCGGTCTTTGTCCCGATCTATCAGCGTTTAAAAGTCTTTACCGCCTACGAATATTTGGGCCAGCGCTTCGACAAGAAAACGCGGCTGCTCGGCGGTTTCCTGTTTCTTATCCAGCGCGGGATCGCCGGCGGGATCACGATTTACGCGCCGGCGATTATCCTCTCGGCGCTGCTCGGGTGGGACCTAAATCTCACCATCTGGCTGGCGGGCGGATTCGTCATCGCCTACACAGTCGTGGGCGGCACAAAAATCGTCAGCCTCACCCAGCGCTACCAGATCCTTGTCATTTTCATCGGAATGGCGCTCGCCTTCGGAATCGCGGTCTCCCGTTTGCCGGCCGAACTTTCTTTCAGCGACGCGCTCCACATCGCCGGACGAATGGGAAAACTTGAGGCGGTCGATTTTTCGATCGACCCGTCCAAGCGCTACACTTTTTGGTCCGGCATTCTCGGCGGCTTCTTCCTTTCGCTTTCCTACTTCGGCGCCGACCAGTCGCAGGTGCAGCGTTATCTCGCCGGCAATTCGTTACGCGCCAGCCGGATCGGCCTGCTCTTCAACGCCATCGTGAAAGTGCCGATGCAATTCCTGATTCTCCTCCTCGGCGCGATGATCTTTCTTTTTTACCAATTCGAAAAGCCGCCGATGTTTTTCAACCAGCCCAGCTATCAACGCGCGATCGCGAGCGGTTACGGACCCAAGCTGAACGAGCTCCAGGCGCAGTTCGATGACGTCTTCGCTCGGAAGCGCCAGCTCTTGCAAAACGCACCGGCGAGTCCGGAGATTCAGCAGCTCGACGCTCGGAGCCGGGCCCTCCGGGATGACACCAAGAAAATCCTCGAGCAGGCGGGCGCCAACCCTAAGAGCAAGGATTCCGACTACGTCTTCATCACGTTCGTGCTTCAGCATTTGCCGCACGGCATCGTGGGCCTGCTCGTGGCGGTAATATTTTGCGCCACGATGTCCGCGACGTCCGCCGTCCTGAACGCGCTCGGCTCCACAACCGCCGTCGATTTCTACCGCGTCTTCCGGCCCGGCGCGTCCGACCATCATTATGTCGTCGCCACCCGCTGGCTGACGCTCGGCTGGGGCATCGTGACCATTGCGGTCGCCTCGTTCTGCAGCCTGGTCGAGAACTTGATCGAAGCGGGCAACATTCTCGCTTCGGTTTTTTACGGCAGCATCCTGGGCCTGTTCCTCGCTGCCTTTTTCCTCAAGAGCGTCCGTGGCTCGGCCGTCTTTTTTGGCGCAGTCCTCGCGCAAACGATGGTGATCGTGCTCTTCCTGACCACAAACATTGGCTATCTTTGGTACAACGTGATCGGTTGCACTGCGGTCCTGCTTTTCGCGTGGATTTTGCAGACGACGCTCTTCCGGAGGAACGCTATCGCATGAGCGCGGCGGTCATCTGTTTCGGCCAGCAGCCGTGCGGCTTTTTTCCGAAGCGATTTCTCTACGCGAAAATCGTCACGGCCCGCCGGCTCCAGCGCGAAATCGACGGGGAGATCGTTTTCTTTTTTCACGACAGCGACCACGACCCGCGCGAGACGGTGACCGTTCTGCGCGAACAGCGCACCGGCGACCAGCGTCCGTTCAATTTCGAGTTCGCGAACAAAATCCAGAAGCAGTTTTCCCCGCTTTACGCCAAGCGCATCCTTCCGGACTGGCAGGCGAAGGTCGCGCGCCAGCTGCCGAACTACGTCGCTCCGGAGCTCGTCGAACATTTCAAATCCGTCGAAGCAGTGACTGCCGCCGATTTTTGCCGGGATATGTACGAGCGCCTTGGATTGCTGGATGGAATTCGCCTCGCGCGTTCCAGCGATCCCGAATTTCGAAAACGCGCCGTCGCCATCGACGATTTCTTTGTCGACGTCGCGTGGGAAGGCGAGACCGTCCGGGCCCGGTATCGCGACGGCAAACTTCTTCTTCACAAAGGCGGCGACAATTACCTCGAGCTGCCGCTGCAAGCGTTCGAGGCAACCCAGATCAGCCCGACGCGCGATACCCGCCTTCGCTGGATGCAATCCGTCATCCAATGCACTCATTATGTCGCCGGCGCCGGGGAACGGGAATACCTCAACGAAGCAGAGGCGCCCGGCGTGACTTTCGTCGAACGCGATGAGATTTCTGATTCGGGACTCGCGTATACTGGCGACTAATGGAACGTCCGCTCAAAATCGGGATCGTTTGTTTTCCGCTCATCGGCGGAAGTGGCATTCTCGCCACCGCATTGGGAACGGAGCTGGCCGCGCGGGGACACGAAATCCATTTTTTCAGCCACGCGAAGCCGGTGCGGCTCGATCTCGCTCTGCCGAGAATTCGCTTTCATCAGGTGGAAGTTGGGCACGCCACCGTTTTTCCGTGCCCGGATTACACCCTGCCGCTCGCCGTGAAAATGGCGGAGATCGGACAGGCAGACGCGCTCGATCTCTTTCACGTCCACTACGCGGTGCCGCATGCCACCGCCGCGTTCCTCGCTACCGAGATGATCGGGGCCGGTGCGCCGAAAGTGATTACGACTTTGCATGGAACCGACACAACGCTCCTGGGCCCGAACCCGCAATACCGGGCGGCGATCGAACACGCGCTGCGGCATTCCGACGCCGTGACGACGGTCTCGGAAAGTTTGCGCCGGCAAACAGAAGACATCTTTCGTCTGACCGACCGGATCGAGGTAATCCCAAACTTTTTTGCGCCGAATCCACCAGGCCGGAGCCGCGCCGAAGCTCGACGCGAACTGGGAATCACCGACGAACAATTTCTCGTCGTCCACATGTCGAACCTCCGGCCAACGAAACGCATCGACCTGCTCCTGCGCGTGATCGCGGCGAGCGCACACCGCGATCGTGTCCGGCTGCTCGTCCTGGCGGGCGCGCCATTCGGGCCCTACGCGTCACTCGTGGATGAGCTCGGACTGCGCGCAAATCTCATCGTGAAAGAAGACGCTGCGGTCGTGGAGGATTTTTTGCCGGCGGCCGACGCCGGGCTTTACACTTCCGAAAGCGAAAGCTTCGGACTCAGCATTCTGGAGACGATGTTCTTCGCAAAACCCGTGGTCGCTTTTCGAATCGGCGGCATTCCGGAAGTGCTAGGAGACGCCGGGCGCCTTCACGAGTTCGGCGACATAACCGCCATGGCGTCGTCCCTCGATGCCCTGATCAAGCCGGAAACCGCGGAGGAAATTGGCGAACGCGGACGGAAACGGGCGGAGGAGCTTTTCACGGCCGGCCGCGTCGTCCCGCAGTACGAGACGCTGTATCGGAGAGTGCTTGGTTGTTAGGTCAGCGCCGCTTCGACGGCAGGCGGAAATATTTCGGCCACGTCGCCCTCGATGCGCAGCGAGACCGCCGGTTCCGCGTCGTGGTCCGTCGGCCCGCGGTTGATGACGACGTAGGGCGCGCCGCGTTTCGCGGCCAGGAGTGGGAACGAAGCTGCCGGATAGACCGAGAGTGTCGAGCCGAGCGCGACGACCAGGTCGGTCATCGACGCGGCTTTTTCGGCGCGCTCCAGCACCAGTGGATCCAGGCTTTGTCCGAAACTGATCGTCGCTGGTTTCAAGTACCCGCCGCATTGGCACAGCGGCGCCTGGCGATGGACCCGGAAGAATTCGAAGTGCGTCTCGGGGTCATCCCGCCACCGGCAGGTCTGGCATTCGACGAGCAGTTCGTGCCGTGAAGCTCGATCAAGCGATCCGCGCTCGTTCCCGCGCGCGCGTGCAGACCGTCGATGTTCTGAGTCACAACCGCCACCGCCTTGCCCGCTTCCTCGAGCGCCACGATGGCGCCATGCACCGCGTTCGGTTCGGCGGTCCGATAGCCGTCACAGCCTTCGAGCTTGAAATCCCAATGCTCGATCCGCGCCGCCGCCGACGTCATGAAATCCTGGAAATAAACCGGCTGCCGTCGGGTCCAGACGCCCTGTGGACCGCGAAAGTCCGGGATCCCGCTCCCGGTCGAAATTCCCGCGCCCGTAAAAATCAGCACCTTCCGCGAAGCTCGCAGATACGCGATGAGTTGCTCCGCGTAGTTATCAGGCGACTTCACCACACGAAAACCGTTGGTATCTCAGTCGTATTGCCATGGAGGTCGTTACCAACTATCCTCATGTGAAAGGTAACGATGGGCACGATCAATTCCATCCCCCTCCATGAGCTTACATTCCAGAATTTCACGCTGGATGACCTAGCGAAGATATTTACCATCATAGCTCTCATTTTGGCGGGTTTGGGCGCCTATTATAAATTCATCAAAGGGCGTGTGTACACAATTCGACTGGAAGCAAACGTCCTTTGTCACATCGTCCGTCAGCAAACTAGGTGCGACCTAATCGTTGTGTCGGCTCTCAAAAACGTCGGATTCTCGAGGGTGCGAATAGAACAACGGGGAACTGGCTTGCGACTTCTGGAGGTGGAGCCCGAAACTGCACCGACGATCGTTCATAAGGTTAAGTGGAGACCGCTCGCGACGTTCGCCGTCTTCGAAGATCATCAATACCTGGGAGCTAACGAGTCCATAGAAGATCAGCAATTAATCGCGATTCCTGAATCTGGAAGCCAGAAAGATCTCCGCGTTGAACTTTGGGTTACGTCCCAAGGGGCTGTTTGGAAGGCATTCAATATCGTGCGAACGGAAGAAACAGCTGATTTGAAAACTTAATTGAACCCAAACCGAGACGACATAATGAGCGAAGAAAACCAACCGCCAGACCGGCACCAGCAGCAGCAGCAAACGCAGCAGCAGCAGCAGCAAACGCAGCAACAGCAGCAACAGCAGCAACAGCAGCAGCAGCAACAGCAACAACAACAACAAGCCACCAGCATGCTCGAGGAAGAGAAAGAAGAGCAGCGTCGGAAAGAAGCGGAGGCTCGTAACGCTCGCGATGAACTAGAGGAACTAAAGAAACAGTTATCTCGAGGCGAAGAAAATACGCCCTCTTCTGGACGACGGCGCTCGAAGGCTCGATTAGCGCAGCTCAGTCGCACGGCACGTAGGGCGTGAGGGGAAGTATTGTTCGAGCTGTTGCGCCGAAGGACGAAGTGAATCTCAAATAGGCTAGTTTTCTTTTCCTGCAATTGATTCCGCCACTTTGGTCTTGACCCTCATGGCGGTGTGGTCTCATTGCGAAAACTATCGCCTCACATCGCATGAGTCCGGGCCTGGTTGCCGCCGCTTCCACATGCCTTGCGTCCGCGAAAGTCCGGGATCCCGCTTCCGGTCGAAATTCCCGCGCCCGTAAAAATCAGCACCTTCCGCGAAGCGCGCAGAAAATCCGCCAGGCGGTCCGTGGAACTGTTCGGCGACGAAGGAATATCAGCGAAGGCTCTCGATCAACGCTTTGCTGGCTCCGATGGCGCTTTCATCAGGATTCGGGCTCGCCTTGAGAAGCTCAATCGATTTTTCCGCCGCGGCGATCGCTTCCTTCTTATTCCCCATCTTGGCGAGGATTTGGGCCTTCTTGAACTGCATGAAATAGGCTTTCGGATTTTTTTCGATCGCCTGATCCACCCATTTTAACGCCTGCGGGAGATCTTTGTTTTGATCGAGGTAGAAGCTGGCGGCGCTGTAGTAGAATCCAGCCTCCTGTTCCTTGCCGCTCTTCACCGCGGTGTCGATCCCTTGCATGACTTTTTCGACATCGTTGGTCGTCAATTTTACAGGCACGCGCGTCTTGTCCCATTCGAGGTAGAAATTGGCGGAATTCGCCCGCAAATCTTCAAACCCGATCGTGAACGTCTCGGCAGGCATCCCGATCAGGACCGGCTTGGCCGTCACCCGCGCGGCGTCGTTCTCCTGCTTGTATTCCGCCGCGCTGGCTTTGACGTCCTTCGACAAAATGA
>JBAPMH010000329.1:0-8781 GCA_049278515.1 Chthoniobacterales bacterium | reverse complement strand
ATCCCGTAATCCGCCACGTTTATGTCGTCCCGAATTTCATCAGCGAAGGTTATTTCACCCGAACGGTCATTCCGCGAGAGCTCGAATTATCCGGACCAACAACTAAATGTCGCAACGGCCAGCTTTGGAAATACTGCATGCCGGCGGGTGATCACGAGAGCATGACGGAGCGGTTGCTCGAACGCGCTGCGGAAGTCGCGCCGGGAGTGGCGGAAAACGAAACCAGCCTGTTGATCGTGGGACATGGAACGAGCCTGAACGACAACAGCGCTGTGGCGGCCAAGGAACAGGCCGAAAAGATTCGGGCCCTGGGGCGGTTCGCGGAGGTGCTCAATGTTTACATGGAAGAACCCCCGTTGGTCTCAGACTGGCGGAATCTGACGAAGGCCCGGAACGTGGTCGTGGTTCCCTTTTTCATTTCGGACGGATTGCACAGCTACGAAGACATTCCCGCTTTGCTTGGAATGGATGAAGGCGGTCCTGAAAACGGCGCGGGACAGACCCTTCACGGGCGATCGCTCTTCTACTCGACAGCGATCGGAACCGATTCCAAATTTGCGGACGTGATCGTCGAACAGGCAACAGCATTCGACCAGCCAGAGACGGGATTGCAATCAGCCTCGTAATTTATCCACATGGAGTTAGGATTCTAAATGGAAGCGACCAGCAAGAGCGGGAAAAAGCTCCAGGAGCTGGGTGCCTACGTGTTGGCCGGCGCCCGCGACCCGAAACAGTTGTGCACCATGGCGGAAATGATCCGCACGGCTTGCGATTACCGCTGGGTGGGGATTTACAAGATCGTCCGGGGCGACTTTGTGATCATGGCGAAAACCGGGACGTGCCCGCCGGCTTATCCCCGATTCCCGATCACCCAGGGGCTGGCGGCCTCCGCGCTCGAAACGAAGCAGGCAATCATGGTCGCGGATGTGCATAAGGATCCACGCTATCTGCCAACCTTCGGCAGCACGAACTCGGAGATCGTGGTGCCGGTGATCACGGAGGCCGGGAAAGTCGTGGGGTTGATCGACGTGGAAAGCGAGAAGCTGGATGCATTCACCGAGAGCGACCGTGACTTCCTCGAACATGCGGCGTTTCTCATTGCTCGCGCGCTGAAGTGACCGCCCTCGCGCAGGAACGCGCGCTTCAAGCCTGGCTCGCGGCAGGCCTGCGACATATCGGGCAGATCGCTATCGAGACCCAGGATGACGGAAGCTTCGCCCTTCGGCATCGGGACGACGCCGGCAGAAACGACCTGATTCCTCATACCCAGCCGGAAGACGCCACGATCCTGGCCCGATATGACGATGCGGGAAACTATCGGTCACTCAAAACCGCTCCGAACCTGCGCCACGGGTGGCGGTTAATCCTGCAAGGCCTTTCCGGCCTTCGCATTGCGCTCGACCTGTTTTATCCCGGCCGGCTGGCAGCCTTCCTTGCCTTCGAAGCGGACGAGCTCGGCGCCACCCCGTTGCGCGCGACGCTTAACCGCCAATCGGGAATGTATCGAATAGCTGCGCAGATTAATGGCAGCCAGGCGAACGATCTGGTGGGCAATTTTTGCCGCTCGGATGGCGGATGTCTGCGGACGATCCTGTGGCGGCAGGAAGCAGGAGGAACAGTGGCCTCGACTCACCTCCCCCCGGAAAAATTCGAGCCAAAGATCGATCAGACCGGAGGCGGCAAACCGGTGATCCCGTTGCTTTGCCAGGAAGCGTGCAACCTCCTGGTAGCGGAAGCGCGCAAGGTGGTCCAGGCGGCCAAATGATCGTCCGATCACGTCTCGTGGTGCCGATGGAGGGCGCGCCAATAAGCGACGGCGCCGTCGTTGTTCAGGGCAAAAAGATCACGGACGTCGGACGTTTTGAAGAGGTAAATCTCCGGCATTCCGGTGACGTGCTGGACCTGGGCGAACAGGTATTGCTGCCCGGGCTGATCAATGCGCATTGCCACCTCGATTACACCACGTTGCGTGGCAAAATTCCGCCGCAAGAGTCGTTTGCCGAATGGATTCGCGCGATCAATGCGCACAAGGCGGCGTTGAGCAAAGCCGATTACCTAAACTCGATCGCGGCCGGGCTCGCGGAAGCCGAGAGTTTTGGAACGACCTCCATCTTAAACCTGGAGGCGTTTCCCAGCCTGGTCATGGAAGTCCCGCGCCCGTCGCTTCGTGTCTGGTGGTGCGCCGAGATGATCGATTTGCGGCAGCGGGTGGACGTGAAGGAGGTGGCCGACAATCTGGGGCGCTGGTTCGATGCCCATCCCGATTGGCTCGGCGGCTTCGGTTTGTCGCCGCACGCGCCCTACACCGCTTCGCCGCAACTCTATTCGCAAGCATCGAAAATCGGAGAGCAGCATGATGTCCCTTTGAGCACGCATCTCGCGGAGTCCATCGAAGAATTACAGGCATTCCGCGACGCCAGCGGGCCGCTTTTCGATTTTTTGAAAAGCATTGGCCACCCCATGGAAAATGCCGGCAGGGAAACATCGCTGTCGTTCCTGATACGCAACGGTGTGGCCGGACCGCGCTGGATCATCGCCCATCTAAACGAGCTCGACGCCGGCGATTTCGATCTCCTGAGGGATACGACGAAATTTCATATTGCTCACTGCCCCCGCAGCCACACCTTTTTTCGTCACGCCCCCTTCGCTTACCGGCGACTGCGAACGCTCGGCTTCAATATTTGCGTCGGAACGGACAGCCTGGCGAGCAACACAAGCTTGAGCCTGTTCGCGGAACTCCGCGAACTCATGAGGAAAGAGCCGTGGCTTAGCCCAGAGGAAGCGCTCGCCACCATTACCGTCAATGCGGCGGCGGCCCTCGGGCGAGCGTCTTCCCTCGGAAGGATCCGAGCGGGCTTCCTGGCCGACTTGATTGCCTTGCCCATCGCCCCTTCTGAGACCGACGTTTTTGAGAGCATCGTGGCCTTCGAACACACCGTTCCGTGGATAATGGTGAACGGAACGGTCATTCGGGCCGATTAGCCCGGCGCTCTAACCCTGAAATCCACCGGTCGCCCCCGTCATTGAGAATTTCTCAATTTAGCTTTTCTTTTCTCAATTCTGAAATATCCTCCGCCCGAGTATGGCGAAGATCATAATTATCGATGACGAGCCCGCGATGGTGGAGGTCATTGTAACGCTTTGTCGGGACAAAGGTCATCAGGTCTTTCCTTTCAATTCTGCGCCTAAAGCTATTGAGCAACTCGACGCCATCGGACCGCAGGTCGTCATCGCGGACATCAAGATGGAAACGATGACCGGTTTCGATGTTTTGCGGCACGTCCGCGAACATCACCGCCAAACGGCCGTCATCCTGATCACCGCGTACGCCTCGGTGGAGACGGCGGTCGAAGCGATGAAAATGGGCGCGTACGACTACGTGACCAAGCCGTTCAAGATCGACGAGCTGCAAATGACTGTGCAGCGGGCGCTCGACTACCAGGCGGCCCTCCGCGAGAACGTTTACCTCCGCAAGGAGCTGAAAAACCGCTACCGGTTCGAAAATATCATCGGAACGAGCCGGAAAATGCAGCTCGTTTACAACCTGATCAACAAAGTCGCCGATACGGACAGCACCGTCCTGATCCAGGGCGAGAGCGGCACTGGTAAGGAGCTGGTCGCACGCGGGCTCCATTTCAACAGCAACCGGCAGCATCACCCTTTCGTCGCGATCAATTGCAGCGCTCTGCCCGAGAACCTGCTCGAGTCGGAATTGTTCGGACACAAGAAAGGCGCATTCACCGGCGCGGTCGCCGACAAGCGGGGCCTGTTCGAAGAAGCTAACCTCGGGACAATTTTTCTCGATGAGGTCAATTCGATGGCGCCGCCGTTGCAGACGAAACTTCTCCGCGTTCTCCAGGAACGCGAAGTCCGCCGCGTCGGCGACAACAAGAGCGTTCCGGTAAACGTTCGAGTCGTGGGCGCGACCAACGAAGTGCTCCAGGGGAAGATGAAGGACGGCTCGTTCCGCGAAGATCTTTATTATCGGCTCGCGGTTATTCCGGTGGAAATCCCGCCCCTCCGCGAACGGTTGGAGGACGTTCCGTTGCTGGTAAATCACTTTCTTCAGAAGCAGGCGAGCGCCTCCGGGGGCGAACCAAAGAAGATAGACCCAAAAGCCGTGGATATTCTGTGCCACTACGATTATCCCGGAAACGTCCGTGAGCTCGAAAATGCGATCGAGCGGGCCTGCGCGCTTTGCGAAGAAGACCTGATTTTGCCGAGCGATCTTCCGCCTCAAATTGTCGCCGCCGCCCAGGGAGAAAAAGCGGAGAACGCAATTGCTTCCATGCCGGTGGGACAAAGCCTCGACGAATTTATTCAGCAGCAGGAACGCGGATACATCGACGCGACCTTGAATCACTGCGGCGGTTCTCGGGAGAAGGCGGCCAGCATGCTCGGCATCAGCATGGCGACGCTCTATCGCAAGGTGGAGCCCAAGAGTAAAAAATAGCGGTGCGCACGGCGAACAAGATTGTTCTTCGCCTTTGCCTCTTCCCCGGTTTGTTGATGGCCCTGCCGGCTTTCGCGGGCGATCCGCCTGCCCCGAGCACGCGCGAGATGGAACGCATCAACTGGATGGAATTCCGCGAGTGGGTCCCGGGTAAAATCAATACCGTCTTGCTCCCGCTGGGAACAATCGAGCCCCACGGGGTGACGGCAAATGGCGCCGACATTCTTGCCCCGGTCGCGATCGCAAAAGATATCGCTCCGCGCGTGAACGCGATGATCGCACCCGTCATTCCTTACGGATTTACCGGCGTCATGGACGCTTATCCGGGGAGCTTCACGGTGCCGGAAGATGTTTACCGGGCCTATGTGCGGGCGGTGCTGGTCGGGCTCGCGAAAAACAAATTCAAAAACATCATCCTCATCAATGGCCATGGCGGCGGTCAGACCGCGATTTTGACGGCGTTGGCCCACGAGGTAGGCCGGGAAACGAACACCCGTATCCTGGCGGTAAATTGGTGGTCGTATTGCTCGGATGTGACCACCGAAGTTTTCGGTGAAGACGGCGGCCACGCGGCCGAAAACGAAAATTCATTCATGATGGCGATCGATCCATCACTGGTTCATCGCGAGCGTTATAACCAGGACATGGTGACGGCGAATCCGGCGCCCGGGACCTGGAGCGCCTACCCCAATCCGTCGAGTATTACGCTCTACAAAGAAGGCCAGGGCTATCCAAAATTCGATCTCGCAAAGGCGAAGACCTACTTTTCCAAGGTGAACGACAAGGTCGCGAAGCTCGTCCAGGAAACGATCCGGAAATGGGACATGGCCGGGCTTTGAGCCCGCCTAATTCCGCTTTGTCAGAATCCTGATTTCCTGCGCGGCTTTTTCGATTTCGTCCAGCTTCTGCAGGGTCGCCGCCTGTTGCTTCAGGATTTCTTCGTTCGCCGTCTTCATCGCTTGCAACGCTTTCAAGACGGTTTGGACCGAACCGGCGGCGTTGTCGGCCGCGGGTGTTTTCACGACCGTCGCTGGAGTCATCGCAGGCACGATGATTGGCATTGGCGACGGCGCCTGACCGAGGGCGATCGCAGCGGTCGCCAAAAGAAAGAGGATGGTTACGCGCATATTAATGTCCGCCTCTGCTGGCATAGATTTTCGCCAGCCGCACCGCTTCCCCGACCGTCACGAGCTTGGCGTCGATCTTGGTCTGGTTCTCTGCGATCGCGGCTTGCTGCGCCTGGACCTCTTTGGCAATCGCCACAACCTGCTGTTGCTGCAGCTCGGTCTCCTTCGATGGTTCGGCCGCAGGCGCGGTGCTGAGCGAAGCAAGCAGGCAGGCAATAATGAGAGCTGGCAGGAATTTCATGGAAGCAATCTCCATCAAAGCAAGTCGTATTCCGTGGGGTTCCCTAAGAGTGTTTCTGGCGCGGAAATTGCTTGCTTTTTGGGCCTCCTAAAGCGTAGCATCGGAGACGATGGCCGGTCCAGGGATGCATCAATCGCAGAACCTCTCACTCCAACAGGTTCTTGCGCCCCAGCTTCAGCAGAGCCTCCTCATCCTCCAGGCACCTCTCCTTGAGCTGCGAAATCTTGTTCAGCAGGAAATGGAGACCAACCCGGTCCTCGAAGAGCTGGCCACCGAACCTGCGGCGGACGGCTCGGAAGAACCGGCAACGCCCACCGCCGATGAAGAATTCAAGGCCGAGTTCGATCAGTTGGCGAAACTGGATGACGAATGGCGCGATTACATGGCGCAATCGGGCAGCTACAGCGCCCGCTCGCAGGACGACGAGGAAAAGCGGCAGTTCTTCTTCGATTCCATCGCCACCCAGGAGACGCTCCAACAACACCTCATGGGGCAGCTCAACCAGACCCCTCTCGACGCCGACGATCGCAAAACAGCGGAGCTCATCATTGGCAACGTCGACGACAACGGCTTTCTCCAGGTCACCCCGGAGGAGATGGCGCTCAATACCGGCATCGCTCAGGAAGACTTCGAGACGATGCTTTTGCTCATCCAGAGCTTTTATCCGCCCGGCGTGGGCGCGCGCGACTTGCGCGAGTGTCTCCTCATTCAACTAAAGCGGGACGGAAAAGGAAACAGCCTCGAATATAAAATGATCCAGGACCACATGCAGGACCTGGGAAAACGGCGTTTCCCCGAGATTGCGCGTCGTATGGGCATCAGCGTCGAACAGGCCCAGAAATGCGCGAACAACATCGCGCAGCTCGATCCGCGGCCTGGCCAGATCTTTGCCGCCGCGCCCCAAAATTATGTTCTCCCCGACGTGACGGTCGAAAAGATCGACGGCCAATACCAGGTCATCCTCAATGGCGAACAGATCCCGCACCTGCGGATTAGCAACACTTACAAGGACATCATGTCCCAGGACGGTAACGGCAGCGAGGTGAAGGATTACATCCGGGACAAGATCCGGAGCGGCAAATTTTTGATCAAATCAATCCATCAACGCCAGCAGACCATTTCGAACATCGCGCATCAGATTGTCCTGCGGCAAAAAGAGTTTCTTGACCACGGGACCGCGCATCTGAAGCCAATGACCATGGTGCAGATCGCCGACATCGTTGGCGTGCACGAAACCACCGTCAGTCGCGCGATTTCGGGCAAGTACATGTCCACGCCTCAGGGGGTTTTCGAGATGAAGTATTTCTTCACGCCCGGTTACCAGACCTCCAGCGGCGAATCGATGAGTAACACGAGCGTGAAGGAAGCAATCCTGGACCTGGTCAAAGGCGAAAACTCGAGCACGCCCCTGAGCGACAAGGAAATTGTGGAGATCCTGGGCGAACGTGGCATCCCGATCGCCCGCCGCACCGTCGCGAAGTACCGGACGGAATTGAATATTCTGCCGAGCAACATGCGGCGGAAGTACTGATTTCCGCCGTGACTCCGTCACTCCGCGCCGCCGTTGTCGCTGAGTGGCGTGGCCTGCCTGCCAATAAAACCCGCCCCGATCGCTGGCAGGCTCCGGCAGATTTGTTGCCGAAGCTTATGCAACAGCTCGGATTGAGCGAGCGGCTCCGCGAAAACGAAGTGATCGACGCCTGGAAGCAGATCGTGGGTGAATTCATCGCGGCGCATTCGGCGCCGGTCAGTTTGCGGGCCGGGGTTTTGTTCGTGCGAGTCCTGCAGCCGGCCTTGCACTACCAGTTCGAGCAAATCTCGAAGGCGGAAATCCTGCGCAAATTGAAGCAGCGCTTCGGGACGAAAATCATTCGCGAAATCCGGTTCCGCGTCGGTTAGTCTCCGGAATGATCATCCGGCAGATTTTCACTTCTTCCGGACACAATTACTTCGGGCGCCACGGCCAGGCACCGGACGATTATCCCCTTGTCGAAGTCCGGCAGATCGACTGCGTCGCCGGGCATGGGATTCGCGGAGATCGTTTTTACGATTATCGGGACGATTACAAGGGCCAGATCACATTTTTCTCCCTCGAAGTTTTTGAACAACTCGCCACGCACCTTGGAGTCACGGACAAATCAGCCGGCGAACTGCGCCGGAACGTGATCGTGTCCGGTATCAATTTGAACGACCTGATCGGCGAGGAGTTTTCGATTCAGGGCGTGCGTCTTCGCGGGACGGCGCATTGCAAACCATGCTACTGGATGGACCAGGCGATCGCCCCCGGCGCGGAGGAGTTCCTCGAAGGGAACGGCGGCTTGCGCGCGAAAATTCTTTCCGACGGAATCATCGCGGTCGGCGACGCCCGGCTCGAGCTGACGGCGCCCCGGTTAATCGAGAGCTAGGGGCCGGTCTGCTCCGTGAGCCGGCCTTTGAAGGTCAGCTCAGCTATACCGGATTTATCCAATTCGCCGAGACCGGAAGCGATCATCCGTTCGTATTGCTCCCTGGTCTCACGAGCCAGCGGAAGGTCGAGGCCCATTTCCTCGGCCAGCTCAAGAGCGATGCCGCTGTCTTTCGCGGCATGCGCCGCTGAAAAAAAGCACGCGTGATCGCGATTCTGCATGTCTTCGCCGTCGGTTTGGAGGACACGCGAAGCAGCGCCGGTCTGGGAAAACACCTCGCGCAGCATCGTCAGGTCGAGTCCAAGCGCTTCGCCCAGGCCGAGCCCTTCCGCGAGCCCGGCGGTGTTGATATTCATCACCATGTTGACCAGCGCTTTCACCTTGGCCGCTTCGCCTGACTTGCCGATGAAGCGCAGCGATGCGCTTAATTCCTTCAGAATCGGTTCGGCGCGCCGGAAGTTTTCCTCGCGGCCGCCGCACATCAGGTAGAGCGAGCCTTCGCGCGCCTGGGTGATGCTCGAGGCCATGCAGGCTTCGAGCGAGGCGGCGCCGGCT
>JBAPMH010000328.1:0-3783 GCA_049278515.1 Chthoniobacterales bacterium | reverse complement strand
ACGTCTCCCCCACGTCGGCCGCAGGCCGACGGCTACATGTAGACGTTCGCCTGTGGCGAACGCGAGAGCGGCGTCACATCGTATCGAACGTCTCCCCCACGTCGGCCGCAGGCCGACGGCTACATGTAGACGTTCGCCTGTGGCGAACGCGAGAGCGGTGTCACATCGTATCGAACGTCTCCCCCACGTCGGCCGCAGGCCGACGGCTACAGTTTCGCTCGCGCGCTCTTTTACCAAATCTTCACCCGCACTTCGTCGCCGCGGTACATCTTGTCGCCAGGCTTGACGCCGAAGGCTTCGTAGAACGGCACCATGTTCGTGACCGGTCCAGTGACCCGCAGGAAGCTCGGCGCGTGGACGTCGGTTTTGACCCGGACGGCCAGGTTCTCGGGACGGATCTGGTTCATCCAGCTGATGGCCCAGCCGATGAAGTAACGTTGCGCCGGCGTGAATCCTCCGATCGTCTTGCCACTTTTGTATTGCTCGGTTTTCTTGAACGCATCCCAGCCGATGGTGATCCCGCCGAGGTCGGCGATGTTTTCGCCCTGCGTGGCGCTGCCGTTCACGTGGATCGTCCCGGTGGCGACGTACTCGTTGAACTGTTTCACGATGCCTTCCGCGCGCTTCTTAAACTCGTCGGCGTCCTCTTTCGTCCACCATTCCTTGAGATTGCCGCGCTCGTCGAACTGGCGGCCTTCGTCGTCGAACCCATGGGTGAGCTCGTGGCCGATGGTGCTCCCGGCGGCGTAACCGTAAACAATCGCGTCGTCGATCTGGGAATCTTCGATCCCCGGCAAAATGAAGGCGGCCGCGGGGAGGACCATCTCGTTGTTGGATGGGTTGTAGTAGGCGTTGTAGGTCTGCGGCGTCATCTGCCACTCGGTGCGATCGACCGGTTTATTCAGCTTCGCGATGTCGTACTCGGTCTGCCAGATGTTGCCCCGGACGCAATTCATCAGATACGAGCTGCGATCGACCTTGTAGGTGGAGTAATCGCGCCACTTGTCGGGATAACCCACCTTCTTCACGACCGTCCCCAGCTTGCCGAGCGCGCGTTCCTTCGTCGGCGGCGTCATCCAATCGAGAGCGCGGATGTGTTCGCCCATGACGGAGAAGACTTCGTCGGTGAGTTTCGAATAACGTTCCTTGGCCTGCGGAGTGAAGTACTTCTGGACGTAGAGCTGGCCGAGCGCAAAACCGAGCCGTTCTTCCTCGGCGTCGAGGACGCGTTTGAAACGCTCCCGTTGTTTCGGCGTGCCGTTGAGGATGGTGCCGTAAAAGTGGAAATCCTCAGCGTCGAACTTGCCGCCCGCTTCACTCGCAAAGGTATGGGCGAGCGTCCATCGGAGATAGGTTTTCCAGGCATCGAGCGGCTGGCTGCCAAGCGATGCTTCCACCTGTTTGAAGAACTCGGGCTGGCCGACAATGACGCCGTCGATCCCCCTGATGTGGGCGACTTCCAGGAACTCACGCCAGCGGATCGATGGAGTCAGCGCGGTCACCTCATCGAGCGACATCGCGTTGTAGTTCTTCTGCGGGTCGCGCAGATCTTCGAGCTTGCGGGACGCGCCGGCCAGCTCGGTTTCGAGGCGCATCACGGTATCGGCATTCGCCGCCGCCTGCTTCGAATCGTCGCCGAGCAGGGCGAACATCCGGCCGACGTGCTTCACATATTCCGTCCGCAACATCTTCGCATGATCGTCGGTGTCGAAATAGTAGTCCCGATTCGGAAGCCCGAGGCCGCCCTGGTAAAGGTGGAGCGCGTATTTGTCGCTGTTCTTTTCGTCCTGTCCGATCGCCGGCGCGAACATCGCGTTCACCCCGATGTATTGAAGGTGCGCGATCGTCTCGAGGAGGCCGCGCTGGTCTTTGATCGCCGCAACCCGCTCGAATTCCGGCGCGAGCGGAGTGAACCCCTGTTTCGCGTTTGCGGCCTCGTCCATGCCCGCCGTCCAAAAGTCGCCGATCTTCTGCTGGTTCGATCCGGGCGCAGCCGATTTGTCCGCCGCCGCCTCTTTATTGAGAGCGACGATCCGATTGTAGGTCTCTTCCTGGACCACGTGAGAGATTCCCCACGACTTCTCCGAAGGCGGAATCGGATGCGCCTTGAGCCATTTCCCGACCGCGAAATGGAAAAAATCGTCGCGGGGCGAGACCGAACGGTCGATGAACTGGTCGAGGTAGTTCTCCGCCGTTAAATGTGGGAGGGACCTTTGCGTCCCGACTGATTCGGCTTTCGCCGTCTTCTGATCGCGCGCGGGCGCCGGCGGTTTGGCGTAGCAGGGAATTGCACTGAGCGCGATCGCTATGACCGTCAAAAGAATATTTCGCATAGATTTGTTATTTGTTGCGGCACCGAAGTACCGATCTCGCGCACGGTATTAATCAGGGAACAAAGGGCAAAGTTTGATTAAATTCGGATACACGGTGATTAGACATGCTCCCGGTCGCGCATTAAGGCAATTCCATGGCGTTAGATTTATTCACGCCCGTAGTTCCGGAGGAACGTTTTCACCAGTCGTTTCGAAGGGTGCTTAGCCGGCCAACTCCTTACGATAAGGCGATTCTAGCCCAATGGGCAGACGGGTTTATTGATCGCGACGGAAAATTTGTAAGAGAGTTTCAAACCAGTTTCGATTCATCGTTCTGGGAGCTCTATCTCCACGCTGCGTTCAAGGAACTTGGGATGGCGTGCGACTTCCAATGGGCTCGTCCTGATTTTTGCATCCGCCTTCCAAAGCCGTTTTCGGTTGAGGCCTCTGTAGCGTTAAATGCTCAAGGCACGCTTGCCGTGACGGAAACTAACCCGCTCGAGATGCCGGCCGATTTCAAAGAGTTCAACCGGCAAGCGATTATTCGTCTATCGAACACTGTGCATTCGAAATACAAGAGATATGTCGAGTCGTATAGTCAGTTAAATCACGTTTGTGGCAAGCCCTTCGTATTAGCGATAACTGCGTTTGATCGACCGCATTTTTACCTCCAAGCCCAACGAGCCGTTGAGGCTCTGCTCTATCGCTACTATGTGGACGAGGACACTTACCTCAAAGAACATCCCGATCGCGATGTTCCACTCTTGGCGGAAGACCTGCCTTTTGTATTGAAAGACTCCGGGGAGCCGCTGCCGTTAGGCATCTTTTGCGACGAATCGATGGCCGGGATCAGTGCGATTGTCCAAAGCACAGCTGCAACTTGGTCTAAGGTTCGAGCACTTGGCGGGGATCCGGACGTCATGATCACCGCGATCTACGAGAATCGAGCGGAAGGGGGCGAGTACCTTTTCAAAGGTCCAAAGACCCGATACTCAGAAAGCATTCTTGACGGGCTTCGAATCTATCACAACCCACATGCCGAACACCCCCTCGATCCAAGCCTATTTCGTCGATCGGAGATTTTCCAAGCCACCTCAAAAGGGCCAGTCAGTGTGATCGGATTAAATGAGAACAAGCGAAATCTGGTAAACAGAAGCGCTATGACATTCCGCCCGGGGTTCATGAAAAAAGTCTTGGAAGGGATGGATCCCGACACAAAGTTTTGGTGGCACATGCCCCCCTCCCCGTGAATCGTGAGCATCAGTCGGAACAAACATAAGATGTAGCGTCGTTCTTCAATGTCAGAAATCTGCTACTGCTAGATACGACGCCCCCGTTTGAGATGCGTGCCGTTTTATTCGAGATACTACTTGGGGTAGCGTCATCACACCCCTCAAAATAAGACTGAAAAGATGCGTGTGATCTAACAGGAGCATGGGCGTTCGTTGCTTGGAAGCCGCCGCAATAGCAC
>JBAPMH010000327.1:0-6690 GCA_049278515.1 Chthoniobacterales bacterium | reverse complement strand
CTGTCGAGCCGCGCCTTCGTCCTCCGGCTCGACAGCGTCTCGCCCTACCATTGAATTCAACGTGGCTTTACGCCGAAGCTCCTCAGCGCCGCCGTCGTTTTCTCCATCGGGAGGCCGACGACGTTGCTGTAGGAACCCTCGATGCGCTCGATGATTTCAGTCCCGAATCCCTGGGCGGCGTAGGCGCCGGCTTTATCGAGCGGATCGATCTTGGCCAGGTATTTTCGGATGGCGCTCTCGCCGAGGTTGCGAAAATGCACCCGGGACATTTCGTGAAAGCTCTGCGATCTGGCGCGCGCCGCGTGGTTGATTCGCACCGCCGTCCACACTTCGTGGGGCCGCCCACTTAAACGCCGCAGGATCCTGACCGCGTCCTCCAGATCGGAAGGCTTTCCGAGAACGGTGTTGTCGATCGTCACCAGCGTGTCCGCCGCCAGAACTATGGCGTCGGGTGCAGTCTCGGAAATTCGAGCCGCTTTGCGCCCGGCGTTCCACATTGTTAGCTCACGAATCGTCAGCCAGCCGTGCGCAACTTCGTCCACCGGCAGCGTGACGATTTCAAACTGGTAGCCAGCCTCGCTCAGAAGCTGGCGCCGGCGCGGCGATCCGGACGCGAGAACAAAACGCAGCGGCACGCGAGTTACGGCTTCGCCGGAGGAGCCGGCGCGGGCTGGTCGGCCGACACTTCGACGTTCGGAACCTTTACCTCCTGGAAATCTTTGGGCGGCAAGAATTCGGCGTCAGCCAGGGGGTCGGCCTTTACCGAAACGACTGTGCTAACGATATTCTCCTCGCCGACGGTGACCTCGGTGCGAAGCGGAAGGCCGGGCAAATCGCGATAGTCGGTCATTCCCTTGGCGAGATCGTTCCAGGCCGCCGGGATATTGTTCTGCAATTGCTTCATGATCGCCGCCGAGTTCGGAAAATTCGGCGCGATCCAATAACGCGCCTTGAATCCTTTACCCTCGGCAACATATTCGTCCGCTTCATAGCCGTTTATCGTCATCTTCTTGCCCGTGGCGACGAGCTTCGGCTTCTCAGCGGTGGTCCCGCCGTATTTGGCGGCCATTTCGGCAATCGCCTTGGCTTTTTCGCCCGAGATGCGGACGATCTTCTTCTTCTCGTTCAATAACGTGATGGTATCGCCCGTCCGGCCATCCACGATCATGGTCATTTGGGGCGTGGCATCCATCCGGATCTTGTCGCCCTTGAGCTTGAGCGTTATCTCGCTCGCCTGGCGTTTCCCTTGAACCTCTTTCCCTTCCACCTTCTGGACGATCGTGAAATCGCCGCGCGCCGAAAGTGAGAAAGCGGCGATGAGCAGCAAAGAAAAGGCTAAAGCTTTCATGCCAACAACTTAGGTCCCGGACAGCCGCCAATGCAAATGCACCCGGGGCCAGAAAAGGACTTGGCAGCGACTCGGAGGCGCGTCAGCTTAGTCCGCGCCAGACTGGCCTAATCAGACGCGGGTGTAGCTTAATGGTAAAGCTGTAGCCTTCCAAGCTACTGACGAGGGTTCGATTCCCTTCACCCGCTGATTCTCCTGCCCCGCTTCTTAAACTTTAAGGCCGGCCCGAATTGGTCTTGTTGGCCCGGCGGTGACTCCGATGCCAACTGGCGTGAAGCGCTCGCGCCACCACAAATGCCAGCAGAGCGGCGGCATACCACCAGGTTGACGATTCCGGCACGGGTGCCGAAATGGCCTCGGCGTCGGGGGCGACATAACTCGGAGCGGTGCTCTGCGCCAGCATGCCGTACGTGGTCCCGGTCACCGCCAGAGAGTTGCTCTCCGCACCCAGACTGGAGAATTTGTTGAACCCTTTCAGCTCGTGGCTTGCCTCCGAAAACAAAAGGGGTTCGGGAGAGGCCGAATTGCCGGCCAGCTCATCAGTTTGGGTGTGGGCCGGTTCAGTTTGCGCCGTCGCGACCGTTTGGACGCTGGCGATCGCTCGGGCGGCCACACTCGCCGGCGTAGAATCGAAAGGAACGGCCCGAACGGAATAGACGGGCACATCGGCCTTGTTCGTCGCGGCCGACATCTCGATCGGGTCGGCGCTGCTGGACGAACTGAACGAATTCGTGTAGCCGAGAAAGAGAGAGCCCCCCAGTCCCAGAACAGCAAAAGCAAGGATTGCCGGCAAAGGCAGCCGGGGAACGGCGATTCGCGCGGCGCGGCGATGTTTGGGAGCGGCGGGCATATCGGGCTTTCCGAGTCGAACAGAGGTTTTCCTCTGCCGAGCGGACGCTCCTAAAAAGCACGAATTGTTCCGCCAGAGGCCGGGAACTGCCCCAAATTTACGAGTGCGCGCCCCTTAGAATTGAGACACGCGGGAAGCAGGGTCCGCCGTGACCTATTGGTCTGGTGCGATCACATCGCGATGGCGCCAGCCATAGCGAAGGCCGGAATAGAGGGTGAAGCCCACGGCGATCCAAACCAGAACCGGTCCGCCCTGGTTCCAGGCTCGAAACCACCACCCGCCCTCGCTTTCGCCGAAGTGGAGCTCGCGCGCAGACAACAAAACGAGGAAAAAGACGACCGTGATGATCTGCCATGACGTCTTGTGTTTTCCCAGGCGTTCCGCCGGTAGAACCTGGCCGCGGGCGCTCGCCATGAGGCGCAGCCCGGTGATCAGGAAATCACGGGCCACCACTGCAGTCGCCGCCCACGCCGGTATGGCCCCGAGAGGCACGAGCGAGATGAAAGCCGCCGCCATCATGATCTTATCCACCAGCGGGTCCATCAGCTTCCCGAAATTCGTGACCGATCCATAGCGGCGCGCAATTTCACCGTCGAAAAAATCCGTCACGCCCGCGAGGAGAAAGACGATCAGCGCCGCCGTCCGGGCGTAGGCCCAATCCCAGTTAAGCGTCGCGACAAACAGGACGGTCAGGACGAGCCGGCTAATAGTTAATCGATTCGCCCAGTTCATGAGAGCGCGGCTGGACGGTGATTGGGCTTTGGGACCGAATCGCTGGGGTTGTCTTTGAAAACCGGATGTTTCCAGATCGGCACAACGCGTTTGAGTTCATCCATGATCCAGGCGCTGGCGGCGAAGGCCGCCGGCCGATGCGCGCTGGTCACCCGGACCACGATGGAGGGCTGGGCCACGGGGACAAAACCAGTCCGGTGCCGAATAAAAATTTCTCTGACCTCAAATTTCGCGGCTGCGTTCTCGGCCACGGCTCGCAGCTGATGTTCCGCCATGGCCGGATGGGCTTCGTAATCGATCCCGGTTATTGGCCGGCCCTCTTCGCTCGAGCGCACGGCTCCCCAAAAAACCACCACGGCGCCCGCGCCGGGATCTTCTTCCCGCTCGGGCAAGTCGAGAGAGGACTGGGTAAGTGAAACTTCACAAACGGAAATTGCCATGCGCTATTGGAACCGGATAGAGTTTATGCCACTGCCAACCCCCGGCGTGATCAAGGAGATACTAAAATGAGCACGAATCAATGCGATATCGGACTGATCGGCCTCGCGGTCATGGGCGAAAACCTCGTCCTCAACATGGAATCGAAGGGGTTTACCGTGGCGGTTTTCAATCGGACGTGGGAAGTGACGGAAAAGTTCGCGGCCGGCAAGGCGAAGGGGAAAAACATTCATCCCGGGCGCACCATGGAAGAATTCGTCGGAGCGCTGAAGCGCCCGCGCAAGGCGATGATTATGGTGAAAGCCGGGGCGCCGGTGGACGCGGTCATCGGCCAGCTCCTTCCGCTTCTTGAAAAAGGCGACGTGATCATCGACGGCGGAAACTCCCTCTTTACCGATACCCAGCGGCGCTGCAAGGATCTGGAGGGCCGCGGAATTCATTTTGTCGGCTGCGGTGTTTCCGGCGGCGAAGAAGGCGCGCTCAAAGGGCCGTCACTCATGCCGGGCGGCCCGCGCGAATCGTGGGAAATTATTGCGCCGATCTTTCGCAAAATCGCCGCTCAGGTGGATGGCGAACCCTGTTGCCGTTACATGGGCCCGGACGGCGCCGGCCATTACGTGAAGATGGTCCACAACGGGATCGAGTACGGCGACATGCAGCTCATTTGCGAAGCGTACGCGATCCTGAAAGAGGTCCTTGGGCTCGAGGGGAACGAGCTGGCGGCGATTTTCGACGAGTGGAACAAGGGCGACCTCGATAGTTATCTCATCGAGATCACGTCGCAGATTTTCCGGAAGATCGACCCGGAAACAGGGAAACCGCTCGTTGACGTGATCCTCGACAAAGCCGGGCAAAAGGGAACTGGCCTGTGGACATTGCAGTCGGCCCTCAGCCAATCGGTCGTTATTTCCACGATCAACGCGGCGGTGGAAGCGCGCGTCATTTCCTCGCGGAAAGACGAGCGGGTCGCTTCCTCGAAGATCTTGCCGCAACCGAAGGCGCCGAAGTTTACGGGGGATCGGAATGCGTTGATCACCGCGGTGCGTGACGCGCTCTACGCGTCGAAGATCGTTTCGTATGCGCAGGGAATGGAGCTCCTCGGCGCGGCCAGCGTGGGTTCGAAGTGGGACCTGAACTTCGGAGATATCGCGACGATCTGGCGGGGTGGGTGCATCATTCGGGCGAAATTTCTGAACCGGATCAAGGAAGCGTACGAGCGCGACCCGAAGCTGCACAACCTGCTGCTCGATCAATATTTCACCGGCATCATCGAACGCACCCAGGACAACTGGCGCGTCGCGGTCGCGACCGCGGTCACGCACGGCGTCGCCGTGCCCGCCTTTAGCGCGTCCCTGGGATATTTCGACAGCTATCGCTCGGCGCGCCTCCCTTCGAACCTGCTCCAGGCTCAGCGCGATTTCTTCGGCGCCCACACCTACGAGCGAGTCGACAAACCCGGGGTTTTCCACACCGAGTGGATGGAGGCGGACAAAGAGCCGACCGAAAAGACCGCGGCGCCAAAGGAGCCGGCGAAGCGGCATGCGGGAGAGTGATTGTAGCCGTCGCCCTGTGGGCGACGCTTGAAGAAGCGTCGCTGCTCTCGGCGCTTCGCACAGCGAAGCGGCTACAGACGAGGAGCACGGCTTCCCTAATGAAAATCGTGTGACTCGCTTCCGACCAATTGCTCATGGGCAAGTGGACGAATTGTTTGCGCTTTGATCAGAACGACGTTGTCGGTGTTTTGCACCTGGCCCTCGATGACGAGAAATGGCTCTTCGGTAATCAAGAGCCGCATTCGTTCGAACAGGTCGGGCGTCACGATCGCGTTCGAGACGCCGGTTTCGTCTTCGAGGCTGATGAAGACGAACCCTTTTGCTGTCCCCGGTCGCTGACGGCAGATAACGTTCCCGGCGACTTGCACAGTGGAACCGTGGCGAGCCATCCGCAGATCGATCGCCCGCCAGGTGTCGGGTAATTGCGCGCGCAGCAATTTCATCGGGTGCGGGCCGGTCGTGAGGCTCATGGCCGTGTAATCGGCTTTCACGCGTTCCGGGATGGACATCGCCCGCAACGGCGTCATCCCGAGCGAAGTCGAGGGATCCCGTCGAACCTCGAGCGGCTGCGCGGCGCACCTTTCTTCCACGGGGTTTGAAAGCCCGGCCTCGCCGACTTTGTCGGCTGCGTTACGGCTCGACTTCGCTGCGCTTCGCTCGGGATGACGATCGAATAGCGGCTCGGGCGGCTGCTCTTCCACTCGCCACATCGCCGCGCGGCGATGCGCGGCGAAACAATTCAAGGCACCCAGTTCCGCCAGCGTGCGCAGCTCTTCCCTGCTCAGTTCCACGCGCCGTTTGAAATCGTCCAGCGAAGCAAATGCTGCCCGCTCCCGTTCCGCCACCAACGCTTCGCCGTGCTCCTTCCGCACTCCGTTCACGACGCAAAATCCCAGCCGCACCGTATTATTCGAAACCACCGTGCAGACCCAGCTCGATTCGCGCGCGCAAACCGGCAGCACCTTCACGCCGTGCCGTTGCGCGTCTTTCACGATCGTCGCCGGCGTGTAGAAACCCATCGGCTGATTGTTCAGCAGGCTCGCATAGAACTCCGGGGCCCGATGCGTTTTCAAATATGCGCTCCCATAAGCGAGGATCGCGAAACTGATCGCGTGCGATTCGGGAAATCCGTAAAGCGCGAATGAGGTGATCGATTGCAGGATTTTCTCGATCACTTCCGGCGTAACCGCATTCCGCTCCATCGCCTTTCGCAATTTCACGCTCACTTTGTTCATCCGTTCTTCCGAACGATGAAAACTGAGCGCGCGCCGAAGCTCTTCCGCTTCGTCGCCGGAAAAATCGGCCATGATCATCGCGATCTTGAGCATCTGTTCCTGGAACAGCGGCACGCCGAGTGTGCGGGCGAGCACCGGCTCGAGTCGCGGATCGAAATAAGTGATTTTCTCCCGGCCGGCGCGACGGTTGAGATACGGATGGACCATGTCGCCCTGGATCGGACCCGGCCGGATAATCGCCACTTCGATGACGACGTCGTAAAAACATTTTGGCTTCATCCGCGGCAACGTCGCCATCTGGGCGCGGCTCTCGATTTGGAACACACCGATCGTGTCGGCCTCCTGCATCATTTTGTAGGTTGGCTCGTCGTCGGTCGGAATATGGGCGAGATCGATCGGCCGGCCGCGCTCGCGGCAAAGCTCGAACGCGTCCTGCATCACCGACATCATCCCGAGCCCGAGCAGGTCCACCTTCACGATCCCGAGATCTTCGCAGTCGTCCTTGTCCCATTGCGCCACGACGCGGCCGGGCAT
>JBAPMH010000326.1:0-7069 GCA_049278515.1 Chthoniobacterales bacterium | reverse complement strand
GGCTGGACGTGCTGGTCAATAATTCCGGAATCATCCGCGACCGGTCGATGAAGAAGATGACGCTGGAAGAATTCGAAAGCGTCCTGCGGGTGAACGTCACCGGGACTTTCAACGTCACCAAGGCGGCGGCCGCAATCCTGCGCAACGATGGACGCGTCATTAATCTGTCGTCGGTGAGTGGTCAGATGGGATTGTTCGGCCAGGCGAATTATTCGTCGAGCAAGGCGGCAATTATCGCGCTCACCAAAGTCTCCGCGCGCGAGTTTTCCCGGCAAAACATTACCGTCAACGCCATCGCGCCAGGATTCATCGACGTCGGAATGAGCAAAGGCATGCCGGACGAAGTGACGGAGAACTTCAAGAAACAGATCCCGCTCGGCCGGCTCGGTGACGTGCAGGAGATCGTCAACGCTGCGCTCTTCCTCGCATCGCCGATGGCCAGCTACATCACGGGCCACGTCCTGAACGTGAACGGCGGCTATTACATGGGGTGACGATGTAATGAATTGGGGTTCCCCCATGGACCGTCGGATTCATCCGCCGCTCGTTTTCGCGGAGCTCATCGCGCGGGCAGGTTTCGGCGTCGTCAAAGCCGTCTCGCCGATTTCCGAAGATCCGAACTAAAACCTCGCCTAACGAGGCGGGCACTTACTTTGTCAGGTCACTCGAAGACGTCGTCAACGGCGGTACTGCATCCGGGGGGGGATTGGCGGTAAATTCAGTTTCATAGATTCGCTCAAAAAGCAGCGCGTTATCAACTTTTCCCCAAATCGTTCGGCATGCTTCGGGTTGGAGACCGAACAACCTGCCCCAAGCTTCAGCCACGCGATGCAAACCGTTGTATCTCGGATCTACACCGGGCTCATTCTTGGGTTCCGGACTCTGGGATTCCTCCGGGAACCTGGGCGAACTCTTATCCAGATTGAGAAATAGACAAAAACGCTTGGGCCGATCCTCTACTGCTAGCAAGCTATCGAGACTAGGGTCTTTTATGCTCTGCGCCGAAGAAGTCACATCAGAATCGTTACGGACCTCCTCGGATTGCGAGTGGACGCGTCTGTGTGTTGCGCCGGCGACTTCTTGCCTAGTTAGCGCTAGCTTAAGCGCTCGCAGGTATTTCGGATCCGGCACCTCATCGCGATGCCAGCATTTAATAAAGGCATCGAGCACATCTTCGGCGTCGCCGGCCGTTATTGGAGAACCGCACACTGGTGAAAGCTTCTTGCTCGTAGACTCCAGATCCTCGGCGTCAAGGCCTTTCGTTCGCACTACCAAAACAAGGCAATCAGCTCTGCCCTGTTGCGCATAGTATAGATGGTCCCCCAGAAATTCCCCAGGGGGATCAATAGCGACAACTTGGTATTGATCTTCGCCAGATGCGCCAGGAAAACTGAAACCGCGCACTTTTTGGTCCGTTCCATCAAAAACATCCCCTGCCGGCTGTCGCACAATGAAACTTGTCTTACCGCTTTCACTCGCTCCGATAACGACCACTTGAAATGGCAATTGCGCATTACTTTTCAATCCTAAATAACGCCTCGCAAGCGTTCCACTGAGGCCGTGAATGTCGCAAAGTTTTCGGAATAGCCCCAGGTAAATCCATGTCCAGGCAGCACCGATAACGAGGGCATGAAGCGCGATAACCTCCACAGCAAACCAGCCCGTTCCTGGGTCTCCAACATTCCGTGCCCCCCCCGTTAAGCTCCGAACGAATTCAATTACGGCATCAACCATCCAAAGCGCGAGAAACGATAGGAACCACACTATCGCCCCTTTTCGTCCCGGTTTGAACTGCAAGTCAAACGGGCTATATCGTCCGATTTTCCTTGTGCCCGCAGCCTCCTCCGTAGATACGGCGTCCTTTGGCCACAGCGCCCATCCGAGTAGTTTACGTACCTCTTCGCTCTTTTCTGGATCACCCAATCGATTCTCCAGAAGTAACCGAAAAATTCCGATTAAGAAGGCTAACAGCAAAGGCGTCAGACCAAATGCTTCCGCCAACCAAAACTTATTGTACGCGATGCGCACGCCCGTGGCATGTGGTTGCAATCCTCCAGCCCAGCCAATCGCTAAAATGATACCGGTGACTACTAGACCTAACCCCACAAAAAGAGTGAATCTCGTCACCGATCCGATACGATGGTAACGTTTCATGAGCTTCGGCCAAGGTAATGCCGTTAGCGAATCGCGGCCCGTTTGCGGATTTCTTTCGGTCAACGCATTGATATACACTTGGAGGGCAAGCATCCCAGCTATGATAATCAAGAGCCAGAGGGCCACCCAATGCGCTTCGATGATTAGTCCAACGGCAGTGGCGAAAAGCCCGACGCTCGCGATTCCAATGATCCAATTGCTTACGTTTCGATCTGTGTCGCTTTTCGCCATAGTGGATAGGATGCGCCGATTAAGATTAGCTCTGTTTGTTCCCTAAATCGGTTTGGAGCGGAATTGTGTCTGCGGGCATGCTGACCTGAGTTGTCTTCACCACTTGACTACTAACCGTGATGTTTTCTTGGTCTTCCTCAGTTGTCTTTTTCTGGTTGGCTGGGGACGGAATAATATCCAGCCATTGCTCGAATCGAGTCGGATCGTAACCAACCATGAATCCCAGCAGAGAAACTAATCCTGCCAGCCGAATGTATTGTGTGAATCCTTGCGCTTGTGACGATGGATTAAAAGGATCTGACGTAGCAATGTAAATACCGGAAACAAACACTAAGTACACGATAAAGCTGCGCATCATGGAATAAGCGGGGTGCTCCTTTAGATAATGCAGTTTACGCCTTAAGAGCCGAACTGCCGCAGCATTGTCATGCTTCTCGGCCTCTTTGAGTTCGCGCATAAGATCGTTATGGTCGGCCTCATTGCTGGCGCAGCCGCCAATAAGTCCTGCGAGAAGGGCAAGGAGGGCAACGTTGATTGGTGTAAAAAGGATCATACCAGCCAAAAAATGGTAAGCAGTTTCGAAAAATCCCAGCGGCTCATCTACGCGCGCGGGAACTGGCACACTCGATTGGCTCGCTTGGTCCTGGATCGCTTTCGCCAATACAGCAAACGCATTGGCTGCCGAATTCTGCGCAGCAATTTGATCGTTAGCTGAAGAGTGTTCCGGGTTTGAAGCCCAAGGCTTTTGGAGCGACTGAACCATCTGTTTAGCCAAGCGTCCAACCGCAGCTTCATCACGCGTTTCTTCGCTTTTCCAGCCGAGCGCTATGCGATGTGGTAACGAGTCGACTAATATTCCGGCTGAAAAGATCAGAAACCAGACGATGCCGGCCCAGATTCCCCAAAACCACTTTCGCTCGAACAACGGCAGCTTCGGCGCGTTCTTCTTAGCGGACGTTTCATCCTGTACGACATGAGTGTCCATGGGGGTTCGGTTGAGCTAGGGGCCGATTATTTTCGTGCGTGGTCGATGGCTCTGCCGTCCCGGCCTGTCATCGATCACTAACTACGCGCAGCGTGCGCGGACAATGTCAAGCCTTTCGGAGTACGCGGCGCCAACGTTCTAATTACCGGGGGATGACGATGAACTATATCCCTAAGAAAAAGCAGGCTTGTCTCGCGCGCACGACCAGCTAGCCTGCAATTTCTCGCATGAAGTTTTCGCGTTTGTGCCTTGCGGCTGCGCTCTGTCTGGCGATTTCCAGTTCCGCCCAGATCACGACGGTCCCGAAACAGGGCATCCGCGAGAACGATCCGCGAATTCATGCCCTCACCAATGCCCGGATCGTCGCGGCGCCTGGCAAAACGATTGAGAAAGGCACGGTCCTCATCCGCGATGGGCTGATCGTCGAGGTGGGGCCCGAGGTGAAGATCCCGGCGGAAGCGCGCGTTTGGGATCTCGCCGGAAAAACAATTTATCCAGGGTTTATCGATGCTTACAGCCGCCTGGATTTGCCGGAAACGCTGAAGCCGGAACCGGCCCGCAATGACGCCGACCCGGACGACCCGAGCGCGAAGCCGAAGGAGGTCCCGCACGAAAGCGCCAAAGGGACACGGTCGTGGAATTCGCGCGTCACGCCGGAGAGAAGAGCGGCCGATTATCTTAATCTGGACAAGAAGGGCACCCGGGCGCTTCGCGATCTGGGATTCACCAGCGCGCTGGTCGTTCCGGGGCGGGGCGTGTTCCGCGGGTCGAGCGCGCTGATCAATCTCCAGGAAGCCGACGTCGACACGATGGTGGTTTCGCCGCTGGTCGCGCAACACATCGCGTTCGAATTCGATCGGGAAGGAGATCGCGGTTATCCGACCTCGCTCATGGGCAGCATCGCGCTGATCCGGCAGAGTTTTCTCGACGCGTCGTGGTATCAGGCGGCGCAGGAAGCGTATCGCAAAAACCCGGCGACAACCGAACGCCCGGAAACGAACGCGAGCCTGGCGGCGTTGGCCGAACAGGCGCAGCGCAACCCCGCGGTGTTCGAGGCGGAGGACGAGCTTGATCTGTTGCGCGCGTTGCGAATCGCCGATGAATTCAAATTGAAGCCGATCCTATTTGGAAACGGCTACGAATATCGGGTTCGAAAAGCGCTCGCAGAAAAGAAACCGGCGATCATCCTGCCGCTCGATTTTCCAAAACCGCCCGAGATCGAGCGGCCGGAACAGGCCCTTGAGTACGAGCTGGACGAATTGCAGCATTGGGACCGTGCGCCCAGCAATCCGGCGCGGCTGGCGGAAGCGGGAATCCCCTTTGCCTTTACGACCCAGAAACTGGACAAGCCGGAGAAAGATTTTTGGACGCGAATCCGGCTCGCTGTCCGGCGCGGGCTGAGCAAAGACGCGGCCCTGGCTGCCTTGACCAGCACACCCGCGGAAATGTTCGGCGTAGGCGACCGGCTGGGAACGATCGCGCCGGGCCGGATGGCGAATCTGGTGGTCGCGAGCGGCGATCTTTTCGCCGACGAAGCGCGGGTGCTCACGACCTGGGTGGACGGCCGTTATTATGACACCGATCAGGCGCGCGAGCGTGATCTGCGCGGCACGTGGGAGCTGGTGGCCGATGGCAAGACCCTCCCGCTGATCATCGAAGGAAAAATTGAGAAGCTCGAAGCGAAACTGGGCGGCGAAAAAGCGACCGTCTCGGTAAAGGATGACGCCGTCCTGGTCATTGCGCCGGCAAAGTTATTTGAGAAAGGCGAAGGCTCGATCCGATTAACAGGCCAGATTTCCGGCGAGACGATCACGGGCGGCGGCGATGCGACCGGCCTGACGATTGTGCGGTGGAACGCGAAACGGACCGCGGCGTTTACGCCCCCAAGAAAACCGGACGAAAAACCGTCGCCACTCGATAAACCGCTCGACTTTCCCGAAACCTATCCGGCCGGCGCGTTCGGCCGCGCGGCCTTGCCGGATCAACCCAAGACGGTCCTGATTCAGGGCGCGACCATCTGGACTTCGGGTCCGCAGGGTACGCTCCAAAATGCGGATCTGCTGGTGACGGCTGGTAAGATCTCGGCGGTCGGCCCGGGGTTGAAGGCTCCGGGGGGCGCGGCGGTTATTGACGGCAAAGAACTGCACGTCACGCCGGGGATCATCGATTGCCATTCGCATACGGCGATCAGCCGGGGCGTTAATGAATCGAGCCACGCGGTCACCTGCGAAGTGCGGATCGGCGACGTGATCGACGCCACCGACATCGGCCTTTATCGCGAGCTGGCCGGCGGCGTTACCGCGGCAAATGTGCTCCACGGCTCTGCCAATCCGATGGGAGGCCAGAACCAGGTGATCAAATTCCGCTGGGGCGCGCTCCCCGAAGAATTGAAATTCGCGGAGGCGATGCCGGGAGTGAAATTTGCGCTGGGCGAAAACGTCAAGCAATCGAACTGGGGCGACAAGTTCAAGACGCGCTACCCGCAAACGCGAATGGGTGTTGAGCAAATCATGCGCGACCGCTTCCGCGCCGCGCTTGAATATGACGCCGCGCTGAAAAAGAAGCAGGGTATCCCGATCCGCCGCGATCTCCAGCTCGAGGCCATTTCCGAGATCATCAGCGGCAAGCGGCTGATCCATTGCCACTCGTATCGCCAGGACGAAATCCTTGCCTTCCTGAGCGTGGCGCGGGAGTTCAAGATCAGGGTCGGCACCCTCCAGCATATTCTCGAGGGTTACAAAGTCGCGGACGTGATGGCTAAGGATGGCGTGGGCGGGTCCACCTTTGCGGATTGGTGGGGCTACAAGTTCGAAGTTTACGACGCCATTCCATACAATGCCGCCATGATGCATGACCAGGGAGTGCTGGCCTCGGTTAATTCCGACAGCGCCGATCTCGCGCGCCGGCTTAACACGGAAGCGGCGAAGTCGATGAAGTATGGCGGCCTCTCGCCGGAAGAGGCGTTGAAGCTCGTGACAATCAATTCCGCGAAACAATTGCGCATCGATGGAAAAACCGGCTCGCTGGAAAACGGCAAGGACGCCGACTTCGTGATTTGGAGCGGCAATCCGCTTTCCAATTACTCCCGCGTCCAGCAGACGTGGATCGACGGCCGGAAATACTTTGATCGCGGCGAGGATGCGGAAGCGCGCAAGGCATTCGCCGCTCAACGCGAGGCGCTCGTCCAGAAAGCGCTCGTTGAACGGCTGAAGGAAATCGGCCCCGGCAAGGAGGGCGACGGCGAGAAGAAGGAAGACAAAGAACCGCCGAAAATTTCCACGCGTCAGCGCCACCGCGACCAGGAACTGGCCCCGATTTACGGCGACGGCCATGACAAACACACCTGCATGGAGGAGGCGCAGGAATGAGCGCTCGGCATTGTAGGAATTGTAGGGCGTCCGCCGCGGCGGACGCCATTTTCCCGACGGCGTTTCACAGAAACGCCCTACAACTCCTGGCGACGCTCTGCCTGACTGGAACGCTCCACGCCTCTGACTCCATCCCGGCGCCCGCGCAAACGAAGCCGATCGCGATCAAAGGCGCGACGATCCATCCGGTCAGCGGCCCGGATATTCCGGCCGGCACCATCGTTTTCGAGAGTGGCAAGATCAGCGCGCTCGGACCGGATGCGGCAATTCCTGCGGGTGCGGAGGTGATCGAGGCGAACGGGAAACATATTTATCCCGGGTTGATCAACGC
>JBAPMH010000325.1:0-20379 GCA_049278515.1 Chthoniobacterales bacterium | reverse complement strand
GTCTGGCTTGTCGGTGCCGTGGCGGCCGCGATCCCCGTCGAGCTGCCGTTTTGGATCAAGATCGATCTGAATCCAAGCGTCCTGGTTTTCGCGGCCGGTGTTTCCGGCCTGACCACTTTGCTGGCCGGGTCGCTTCCGGCGTGGCAATCGGCGCGGGTAGGGATTTCGCAGTCGTTGAAAACAACCAGCGGCACGCTGGCCGGCGCGGGCACGCGCGCCCGTGAGGTTTTGACCGCGGCGCAGGTGGCGGTATCGATCGTTCTCCTGGTGGGTGCCGGTCTCGTTTTGCGCAGTTTGTTGAAACTGGAAGAGATCAATCCGGGCTTCGATCCGGGCCAGGTCGTGATGATGGAAGTGAATCCGACCTACAACGGCGACGAACCATCCCGGACCCGTGCGGATCGCTATGCGCGCCTGCTCGAGCGCATCGCCCAGTTGCCGGAAGTGGAATCGGCGGGCGCTAACAATAGTCCGCCCTTTGTGCCGCAACGGCCGTGGAACCGCCTTCGATTCACGGCTGATGGGCAATCGGATGACGAACAACGCTCGAATCCGCTGCCCAATTTCCAAACCGTCAGCCCGGATTATTTTCGTCTCCTTCACATTCCCTTGCGGCGCGGCCGCGTCTTTCAAAACAGCGACACCATGGAAGCGCCGCGCGTTTGCATTGTCAGCGAGCGGCTCGCCGAAAAAGTCTGGCCCTCTCAGGATCCGATCGGCAAACGCATTACGATGGGCCGGCCCGACGACGAAGGAGGGCCGAATTGGATGACGGTGATCGGCGTGGTCGGCGACGTGCGCCATCAGGCCCTCGGCGGGGAGGCCGGGCCGGACCTCTACAATACGAGCCTGCAACTGGCCTGGAAGCAGATGCATTTTCTGGTGCGCGTGCGTGACGGAATCAAGCCGCTCAGCGTTGTTCCGTTGCTCCGTAAGGAAATGGCGACGGTGGCGCCGGAGGTCGGCGTCTTTAATTTCATCTCGCTGGGCGATGAGGTGGCCAATTCACTCTGGCAACAGCGTCTCCGCGGATGGCTTCTCGGATTTTTCTCCGTCGTCGCGCTCACTCTGGCCGCAGCAGGATTGTTTGGCGCGATCGCGTATGGAGTCGCCCAGCGGACGCGCGAGATCGGGATTCGAATGGCGCTGGGCGCCACTCGCGGCGCGGTCCTTCGCCTGGTCCTCCGTCAGGGCCTGCGCGCGGTGGCGCTTGGGCTTCTCGCCGGGATCGGCGGCGCGCTCATCGTTTCGCGTTTACTCACCGCCTCCCTTTTCGGGGTGAGCGGAAACGATCTCATGACTTACGGCGTCGCCTGTCTCTTGCTTGCCGTCACGGCAGCAATCGCCGCGCTCATCCCCGCGCGCCGCGCCAGCCAGGTGAACCCGATGGAAGCATTACGCACCGAATGAAAAAGAAGTGACCAGTGACGAGTGACAAGTGACCAGCAAGACAAAACTCTGATCTCCGACCTCTGTTTATGTTAAACGACATCCGCTACGGCATCCGCCAACTTATCAAGCACCCCGCCTTTACTATCATCGCCATCCTCACGCTCACGCTCGGGATCGGCGCGAACACTGCGATCTTCAGCGTGGTGAATGCGGTTCTGCTCAAGCCATTGCCGTTCCCCGAACCCGACCAGCTCATCGCCTTCGGCATGACCGATACGCGGCAAAAAGGAGAGACGAATCTCAATTCACTTTCCTACCCCGACTTCTTTGATTTCCGGGATCAAAACCGGACGCTCGCGAGCAGCGCTGTCTATCGCGATCGGGCGTTCGCTTTGTCCGGGGAAGAAGGCGCCACGAGTTTGCGCGGTCAGAAAGTTAGCGCCGAGTTCTTCGATGTCGTCGGCATCAAGCCCGTCATGGGACGCCCCTTCGTCCGCGACGACGAGCAGGGTGGCGGCGGCCCGGGCGGCTTCAAGGTGATTATCAGCCACGACTTCTGGCAAAAGCATTTCGGGGCTGATCCAAATGTTATTGGGCGCACCATCGTCCTGGACCGCCGTCAATACACCGTTTCGGGAGTGATGCCGGCGGGCTTCCAATTCCCGATCCAGAACGATCCGATCGATTTCTATGTCACAATCGCCGAAGACGCGGCGAGCTCGGACGGCTCCATTGCAACGACCAAACAGCGCGGCAATCACAGCCTCCAGGCCGTGGCGCGATTGAAACCGGGAGCGACCGTTGCTCAGGCCCAGGCTGATCTGGCTGCGATCGCGGCGACGCTCACGAAACAATATCCGGAATCGAACACCCATTTTGGTGTCCTGACCAAACCGTTGCGCGAAGAGATGGTCGGCGATGTCCGGACCGCGCTCTACATCCTCTTTGGCGCGGTCGTCTGCGTCCTTCTCATCGCAAATGCGAACGTCGCCAATCTTCTGCTCGCGCGCGCCTCGGCCCGTGGAAAAGAGATCGCGTTGCGCGCCGCGATGGGCGCGAGTCGCGCTCGAATCATCCGCCAGTTGCTCACCGAGAGTGTGCTCCTGGCTGGCCTCGGCGGACTCGGCGGTTTGGTTCTGGCCCAATGGGGAACCGAAGCACTGATCAAGACCGTGCCGCAAAATATTCCGCGTATCAGTAACATCCAGCTCGACGCTTCGGTACTGGTGTTCACGCTCCTCGTTTCCCTTGTCACTGGCGTAATTTTCGGGCTCGTGCCGGCGTGGCAGGCGTCTCACGTCGATCTCAATAGCTCGTTGAAATCCGGGACGCGGACGGGCGGCGGCGGTGAAGGCAAAGGCCGGGTGCGCAACGCCCTCATCATGGCGGAGGTCGCGCTTGCTCTTATTCTCCTCATTTCCGCCGGGCTCCTGATCCAGAGCTTCGCCCGGCTCGGCCGCGTCCAGCCGGGCTTGCGCACGGACCGCCTCTTAACCGCGCGCATTGGTTTGCCCGACGTCGCCTATCCGAAGAACGAAAACGTCATCGCTTTCTACGACCAGTTCCTCCCTCGAGTGCGTGCCATCCCCGGCGTAGAATCGGCCAGCGCGATCCTGCCGTTGCCCTTGAGCGGCAGCAACATGGTCACCTCTTTCGACTCGGAAGAGAATCCCCTCCCGGAAGGACAACGCCCCGGCGCTCCCGTCCGGATCATCGCGACCGATTATTTCAAGACAACCGGGATTCCGATTCGGCAGGGTCGCGTCTTCGACGAGCGCGACCAGTATCAGTCGGCGCCGGTCGTCATCGTAAACGAGCGATTCGTCCAGAAGTTTTTCCCCGGCAAGGACGTCATCGGGAAACGGATCCAGCCCGGCTTCTCGGCGGACGATAGCGGCGAGAAGTGGCGCGAAATCATCGGCGTGGTCGGGAACGTGAAGCACCTGAATCTGAAGAACGAAGATTCGCCCGAGATGTACCTTCCCCGGACCCAGATCCCGATCGGCGTGATGTCGATCGTGATTCGGACGAGCGTTTCGAATCCGAACGCGATCACGAACTCGCTTCGGAAAGAACTGGCGGCGATGGATGCGACCATCCCGCTGACCAGGGTGCAGGTCTTCGACGAATACATCTCGCAGTCGCTGGCCCGGCCGCGTTTCAACACACTGTTGCTTTCCATCTTCGCCGGGACGGCCTTGGTTCTGACCGCGATCGGCATCTACGGCGTCCTGGCTTATTCGGTCTCGCAACGGACGAGTGAAATCGGAATCCGGATTGCGCTCGGAGCGGGGAAAAGTTCCATCTTCCGCCTGATCGTCGGCCAGGCGATGACACTCGTGGGCATCAGCCTCGTCGTCGGAGTAGCGGGCGCTTTCGCTGCGACGCGTCTGTTAAATAGCCTGCTTTTCGGAGTAGGCGCGTCCGATCCGGCGACGTTCGCCGGAATCGTTCTTCTCGTCTCGGCCGTCGCTTTCCTGGCCGCCTGGATTCCCGCCCGACGCGCCACGCGCGTTAACCCAATCATCGCCTTACGCGCCGAATAATTCTCTCAAATCGAAAATCGCCAATCGAAAATCGAAAATCCATATGACCGACATCCGCTACAGCTTCCGCCAATTACTGAAGCATCCCGCCTTTACCCTCATCGCAGTGCTCACTCTCGCGCTCGGGATTGGAGCGAACACCGCGATCTTTAGCGTCGTCAACGCCGTGCTCCTGAAACCGCTGCCTTTCCCGGCGCCGGAGGAACTCGTGGCCATCGGCAACGTCGACCTCCGCGAAACAGTGTCGCCGCCCAATCTCTACTCGCTCGGCTTTCCGGACTTCGCCGATTTCCGGGAACAGAGCCGCAGCTTTTCGAGCATGGCGGTTTATCGGGACCGCGCCGTCACTCTGGTCGACGAAAAGGGAGCGCAAAACGTGCGCGGAGAAAAGGTGAGCGGGGAATTCTTCGACGTTCTTGGCATCAAGCCGATCCTGGGCCGCGGCTTTACGCGCGCGGATGAGCAGGCCGGAGGCGGGCCTGGCGGTCTCAAAGTTGTCCTGGGTTACGGATTCTGGCAGAGCCATTTCAATCGGGCTGACGATGTGATTGGCCGGGTGCTGATGCTCGACGGCCGGCCGAACACCGTGATCGGCGTGATGCCGGAAGGCTTCCAGTTCCCGATCCAAACCGATTCGCTCGAGCTTTACACGACGACGGCCGAGGATGCATCGACTCCCGATGGGAGCACGCCCAAAACGCAGCAGCGGGGAGACCATTGGCTCCAGGGAATCGCCCGGTTAAAAACCGGGGTGCCGCTGGAACAGGCGAACGCGGAACTGCGCACGATCGCGGGGGCGCTGGAAAAGAAGTACCCAGAGACGAATACCAGAGGCAGTGCCGGGTCGCAGCCGCTTCGGGATGAAATGGTGGGAGACGTCCGGACCGCGCTCTACGTTTTGTTCGGCGCGGTCGCCTGCCTGTTGCTCATCGCGAACGCCAATGTCGCCAATCTCATGCTGGCGCGCGCGTCCGGACGCGGGAAAGAGATCGCTCTCCGCGCCGCGCTCGGAGCCAGCCGCGCCCGCATCATCCGGCAATTGCTCACCGAAAGCGTCTTGCTGGCCGGCCTCGGAGGACTGCTCGGGTTGCTGATTGCAAAGTGGGGGACCGACGCGCTCATCGCGGCCGTACCGCAAAATATTCCTCGCGTTACCAACATCCAACTGGATGGAGCGGTCCTTGCGTTCACGCTCCTGTTGTCGTTGGCCACCGGCATCATTTTTGGCTTGGTCCCCGCCTGGCAGGCGTCTCATGTCGATCTCAATACCACCCTGAAATCCGGCTCCCGTGGCGCCGGCGGTTCTGAAGGAAAACACCGGATGCGCAACGCCCTGGTCATGGTCGAAGTGGCGCTGGCGCTGATCCTCCTGATTTGCGCCGGACTCCTCATCCAAAGTTTCGCGCGTCTCGGCAGAGTCGATACGGGGATGCGGACCGAGCGTCTTTTCACCGCTCGGATCGGGCTTCCGGAAGCGGCCTATCCGAAACCGGAGAACATCATCTCGTTTTTTGATCGCCTCATGCCGCGAATCCGGGCGATTCCCGGAGTCGAATCCGCGACAATCGTCTGGCCTCTTCCGCTCAGCGGCAGCAACAACATCAGTTCGTTCGACATCGAAGAGCGTCCGATGCCCGAAGGGCAGCAGCCGTCCAGCCCAATGCGAATCGTAGGCTCTGACTACTTCAAGACCATGGGGATTCCCATTCGGGAGGGCCGTGGCTTCGAGGAGACAGACCAACTTCGGTCCCTGCCCGTGGTGGTCGTGAACGAATACTTCGCCCAAAAATTTTTCCCCGGTCAAAATGCGGTCGGTAAACGCATCGACCCAGGTTGGGCGATCGGCGGCGAGAAATCGCAAATGCGCACCATCGTTGGCATTGCCGGCAACGTGAAGCATCGCACCCTGGACATGGAGGTCACCCCGGAAGTCTACATGGCGAGCTCGCAAACCCCCATGACCGGTGTGTCGATCGTGGCGCGGACCGGCCTGTCCAATCCCGCATCCATTACGTCCGCGGTGCGTTCCGAGTTGGCCGCCGTCGATCGCAATATTCCGCTGGTCCGGGTGCGGGTATTTGAGGAATACCTCTCCCGGGCGCTGGCCCGACCGCGGTTCAACGCCATGCTGCTTTCGCTTTTTGCCGGGACCGCCTTGTTGCTCACGGCAATCGGGATTTACGGCGTGATGGCGTATTCCGTTTCGCAGCGGACGAGCGAGATCGGCATCCGCATCGCGCTGGGAGCGGGGAAGAAATCGATCTTTCGCCTCGTCGTCGGCCAGGCGATGGCGCTGGTTGGAATCAGCCTGATCGCTGGAATTGCGGGAGCGTTCGCCGCCACGCGTTTATTGAGCAGCCTGCTCTTCGGGATTGGCGCATCAGACCCGGCGACGTTTCTCGGCATTGTCGTCCTGGTCTCCGGGGTCGCCTTCCTCGCGGCCTGGATTCCGGCTCGAAGAGCGACCCGCGTCGATCCGATCGTCGCGCTGCGCGCCGAATAATTTCAGCCCCGACCTCACCTAACGAATCGAACCTATGGAAAACTTCTTTAAAGATGCGCGTTACGCCTTTCGCCAACTTTTCCGGCATCCCGCCTTTTCCCTGATCGCGATCCTCGCCCTGGCCCTCGGGATTGGAGCGAATACGGCGATCTTCAGCGTGGTCAACGCCGTGTTGATCCGGCCGCTGCCTTATCGTGCGCCGGAGCAGCTCGTCTGGCTGTGGGGCACGAACCCGCTTAACGATATTCCGAAGGAAAGCGCGTCGTACCCTGACTACAAGGATTGGCGCGAGCAGGCCCAATCCTTTCAAAGCATGGCGGGCTTCGCCAAAACCACGTCGATCCTGACCGATGGAAGCGGCGAGCCGGAGCGCCTTCCGGGTGCCGTTCTTCTCGGCGATGTATTTGGCGTCCTCGGGGTCGAGCCGGCTTTGGGCCGGAAATTTTTACCGGAAGAATTCGATCAGGGTAAGACAAGCGTAGTTCTCATTAGCCACGCGCTTTGGCAGCGGCGTTTCGGCGGCGATCCGAGTGTTATCGGCCGGCAGATCACGGTGAATGCCAACCCGCACACCGTGGTTGGCGTCATGCCGGCAGGTTTCCAAGATCCGATTCCGGCCGCGCGGAATGTCGTCCAGGTTTGGCTGCCGCTGGCGGTGACCGACGGGATGCGCAACTCGCGCCGGGGCAATTTTGTTTCCGTCGTGGCGCGGCTGAAGCCGGGCGTCGCCCTCGATTCCGCCCGCGCGGAGATGAAAGGCATCGCGGCCCGTCTCGAGAAACAATATCCAGACACAAACACGGCCTGGGGTATCATCGTCGAATCGCTCCATGAAACTCTGACCGGCGATATTCGGCCCGCGCTCGTCCTCTTGCTCGGCGCAGTCGCTTTCCTTCTTCTGATCGCGTGCGCCAATGTCGCGAACCTCCTCCTCTCCCGCGCTTCATCACGCCAGCGTGAGATTTCGATCCGGGCCGCGCTCGGCGCGTCGCGGGGCCGGGTCGTCCGCCAACTGTTGACCGAAAACGTCATTCTTTCCCTCGCCGGAGGGGTGCTGGGATTGCTTTTCGCGTTCTGGGGCATCAGCGCTTTGCTGGCGCTCAGTCCAGGCAACATTCCACGACTGGAAACCATCGGGATCGATCGCGACGTCCTTTTGTTCACGCTCGGGCTTTCGGTGATCACCGGCCTCATTTTCGGTCTCGCCCCGGCGTTGACCGCATCAAGATTGAACCTGAACGACGCGCTGAAAGAAGGCGGACGCAGCGCGGCGGAAGGGGCCGGTGGCCGCCGGTTGCGCAACGCGCTCGCGATTGCGGAGATCGCGCTTTCCCTTGTGCTCCTCGTGGGCGCGGGGTTGCTCATTCGCAGCTTTGTCCGCTTGCAACAGGTCCAGCCCGGCTTCAATCCGCAGCACCTGCTCTCGATCGAGCTGTCGCTTCCCAGGGCGAAGTACACCGAGGAACAGGCGACTCCTTTCTTCGACCAACTCCTCAGCCGGATCGCCGCGCAACCGGGCGTCGAGGGCGCAACGATTGCCACCGATCTGCCGCTGGCGGGCGGCAGCGACTTTCTCGCTTTCTCTGTGGAAGGCCGGTCCTTGGCGCCGACCGATCGGACCCCGGACGCGGAATCGCGCGTCATCAGCCCCGACTATTTTCGGACCCTGCAAATTCCATTGCGCGGCGGCCGGTTCCTGAGCGATCGCGATGTCAAGGGCGTTCCGGACGCGGTCGTCATCAACGAAACGCTCGCGCGCAAATATTTCGCCGGCCAGGATCCACTGGGTAAACGGATCACGTTCGGCGATCCCAAGGCAGCGGACGTCGACTGGTACACGATCGTGGGGGTAGTGGGGGACGTGCACGGGACGCGGTTGAATACCGAGCCTTACGCGCAGGCCTACACTTCGTTTCGGCAAACGCCGCGCCGCTCCTTTACGCTCATCGTTCGCACCGCCGGCGAACCCACGGCGATTCTTGGATCGGTGCGGGAACAGGTCTGGGCGCTGGACCGGCAGCAGCCGCTCTACAACGTCCGCACCGTGGATCAGGTGGTCGCCGCGGCCATTGCCCGGCCCCGTTTCAACATGCTCCTGATCTCGATTCTGGCCGGCGTCGCTCTCATTCTGGCCGCGGTCGGAATTTACGGCGTCATTTCTTATTCGGTTTCGCAGCGGATCCATGAGATCGGAGTGCGAATGGCTCTGGGCGCGAGCGCGGCAGACGTTTTGAAACTCGTGGTCGGCCAGGGAATGCTTCTCGCGGGCATCGGCCTCGCGGTTGGATTGATCGCGGCGTTTGCCGTCACCCGAATCATGTCGAGCCTGCTCTTCGCGGTCAGCGCCACCGATCCGTTGACTTATTTCGGTCTCGCCCTCTTGCTCGGCGCGATTGCGCTTCTTGCCTGTTACATCCCGGCGCGCCGCGCCACGAAAGTGAATCCGGTGACCGCGCTTCGGGCGGAGTAGGGGAAGTGACTAGTGACATGTGACGAGTGACGAGATGAAACCAAAAGCCACGCCATGCTACACCTGCTTGCGGTGGTGGTCTGTTTTCGTCATTCGGGCTTCAGTCCCTTACTTCGTCATTCGTCATTCGGTAATTCGTCATTTCCCTTAGCCTAACAATCCCATGCAAACTCTACTCAGTGATATTCGCTACGCGTTTCGGATGATGGCGAAATCGCCCGGCTTCGCCGGCCTCGCCGTACTCGCCTTCGCTCTCGGCATCGGCGCGAACGTCGCGATCTTCAGTGTGGTCAACGCCGTGCTCCTTCGTCCGTTGCCTTATCCAGAACCCCAGCAGCTCATCAACATCCGCGAGAAAACGCCGACATTCCCCGGCGGTTCCGTCAGTTATCCGAACTTCCTCGATTGGCGGGCGGCGCAGCATACCTTCACCGATCTCGCGCTCTTCCGCCGTGAGTCGTACAACCTCTCCAGCGTCAAAGGTGGCACCGCGCCGGAACGAATCGGCGGCTGCAGGGTCACTCCAAACTTCTTGACCGTCCTGGGCGTGCCGCCCCAGCTCGGCCGCGATTTCAGCGAGGCGGACGACGTGCCGCATGGGCCAAAGGTGGCGCTGATCAGCGACAAGATGTGGCGGAAACGTTTCGGCGCTTCTCGCGAAGTGCTCGGACAACACCTGCTCGTCGATGGAGTGTCGTATGAGATAATCGGTGTCCTCCAGTCGATCGTGGGGGTGCCCTTATCGCGCCGCGCCGATGTCTACGTCCCGCTCGGCGACGTCCGGACCGAACCGGGCGTGTTGTTGCGCGATAATCACCCTGGGTTCGGCACTCTCGGCCGATTAAAGCGCGGCGTTACTCTCGAACAGGCTCAGGCGGATCTCGACGCGATCGCGGTCGCGCTCGAGAAAAAGTATCCCGAATCGAACACGGGCCGCCGGATCACGACGCAGCTGCTCCTGGAATCGTCCGTCGGTCAGTATCGACAAAGTCTTTATCTGCTGCTCGGCGCGGTCGCGTGCGTGTTGTTGATCGCATGCGCGAACGTCGCGAACCTCCAGCTCGCACGGATGCTGGTGCGGGGGAAAGAGCTGGCGGTGCGAAGCGCCCTGGGCGCGAGCGGCTGGCGGTTGATGCGCCAGGTCTTGACGGAGAGCGCTGTGCTCGCCTTGATTGGCGCTCTCGCCGGAGTGCTTCTCGCGATCTGGAGCCTCGACGCCATTCTCGCCCTCAGTCCCGCTACGGTGCCGCGTTTTCAGGAAACCCGCATCGATGTCGTTGCGCTCTTGTTCACCGTCGCCGTCGCCATCATTTCCGGTGTGCTCGTCGGGATCTGGCCGGCCTGGCGAATCTCGAAAACCAGCGCGCTCGCGATGGCTTTGCACGAAAGCGCGCGCGGCAGCAGCGACGGTTTGCAAAAACAGCGGGTCCGCGCCGGACTGGTCGTCACCCAGGTCGCGCTCGCTGTCGTATTGCTCGCAGCCGGCGGTTTAATGCTCAAAAGCTTCTGGCGCGCACAACAGGCGCCGCTCGGATTCGATCCACGGAACATTCTCACGATGAGCGTCGCGCTGCCTTCCGCGCGCTACGACAAGGAAGAGAAGATCAACGCGTTCTACGACAAGCTGCTCGCGAAGATTTCGACGCTTCCTTCGGTCACGGGCACGGCGGTCGGCGTTAATATCCCGTTCGACGACAGTGAATGGGACAGCTCCTTCCATATCACCGGCACCCCGCCGCACGTGCGCGGCCAGGAACCATCGGCGGAAATCAACATGGTTTCGCCTGATTATTTTAAGGCGCTGGGAATGCCGATCGTCCGCGGTCGCGCCTTCGGCCCGGAGGATGCCGCCGGCAAACAAACCTCGGTCATCATTGACGAAAGCCTCGCGACTCGCTTTTTCCCTGGCCAGGACCCAATCGGCAAGCAGCTCGATAACAATCAAACCCTGAAAGAGAATCCGCCGCCGCTGACCATCGTCGGTATCGTCGCACGGACCCGAAACGAGGCGCCCGGGGAAGATAACGTGGAGAAGCTGCAGTTTGCGCAGCTTTACTTGCCGTTCACGCAGTTTCCAAATGAAAACGTGACTCTGGTCGTGCGCGTCGCGTCCGGCGATCCGATGGCCCTCGCGCCCGCCGTGAAACGCGAAATCGAATCGATCGATCCCGATCAGCCCGTCGCGCTGGTCTCGACGATGGAAAAGAACATCGGCGCCAGCCTTGCCGCACGGCGACTGACGATGACGCTTCTCGGCGCGTTCGCCGGTCTGGCGCTCGTCCTGGCGAGCGTTGGCATTTACGGGGTGATGGCATTGAGCACGACGCAGCGCACCCGCGAAATGGGCATCCGTTTCGCCCTTGGCGCCAGCCGCGCCGACGTTCTCCGCCTTGTCCTGGGCAAAGGCATTTCCCTCATCGGCGTTGGATTGCTGGCCGGACTCGTCGGCGCCTTCCTCGCCAGCCGCGTCCTGAACAGCCTCCTCTACAACGTTGGCTCCAACGACGCGGTCGCCCTGATTGGCGCCGTGGTGATCCTGGCCGCCGTCGCCTTCCTGGCCTGTTACCTGCCCGCCCGCCGCGCCAGCCAGGTGAACCCGATCGAAGCGCTGAGAACGGAATAGGACGCCACCCTTGAATGTGGGAGGGGCCTTTGTGCCCCGACTGATCGCCGCGCAAAGGCGGCTCCCACATTGGCGGTTCGTCGCGCCGCGCGTAATCTCACTGCAGCGCGTAGACTTCCACCACCGCGATGCCGGCAGTGTTGTTCGCTCCGTTGAGAATCGCCGTGTACGACGCGCCGTTGCCCGTTAAGAAGTCCACCAGCGCCGCCTCGGAGTCATGCGTCGGTGGCAATCCCAGTCGATGATCTCCTGCTGCTGCCCGCCGGTGCGCCAGTTGTCGTTGGCCCGGACGACGGTCCCATTGCTGTCACGCAGTTCCAGAGTCGGATCGCTTAATGTGCCCGGCACTAGACCGTTCAACGACGGGCCGATCGCGCGCACGATCACCTTCTGCGGTCCGGGTCCCAACACTATCATTCCGCCAATCAATGGGTCGCCGGGCTGAACGAAACCGCGAGTCGAGATATTGGCCAGCTTCGAATCGGCTGTTTGGTCGAGGTCGTACACCTCTACCACCGCGATGCCAGTGCTGTTGTTAGCGCCGCGGACAACCGCAGTGTATCCCGCGCCATTCGCGGGCAAGGTCGCCACGATGGCCGATTCCAGATCGTCTGTCGGCGGAAGGCTGCTGTCGATAATCGCCTGCCTGTCCTCAAAACCGGAGGTCTTCCAGTCATCATTCGAAGCGAGCAATGCGCCGGTGCCATCCCGCAATTCCAACGTCGGGTTTCCCAGGGTGCCCGCGAAAAAAGAACTCAGGGAGGGCCCGATCGCGCGGACGATCACTTTCTTGCTTTGGGTCCCTGTGACAATGAAACCAGCGATCAGAACATTGTCGCCCGTTTCCACCAGCAAGCGCGTCGAGATGTTCGCCAGGACAGTTGGATCGGGCGCGGGAGCAGCCACGTTCACTACGAAATCGACTTTCACATTCAGATTCGTCACGGTCACCGTCCGTTGCTGGGTCGGCTGCCCGCCGCCGCTGAAGGTCACCGTGTAAGTGCCGTTGCCGGGCACCGGCACGGAATAGCCCCCAGCCGACGCGCTCACGGCAAAATAGTTCGCGCCGGTCACATCGACTCGCACTCCGCCCACACCTTCGCCCGGGGTATAAAGGCCGTTGCCATTTCTGTCATCGTAGACCACTCCCGTGATAAAGGGCGTCGCGAAAGTCGTCCCGCTGGTTTGAGAGCCGAAGTTCTGGACGAGGTAAACCGAATTCCACGTATTGCCCTGGCCGACGTCAGTGCCGATGCTAATTCCGACCCCAATCTCGCGCCAGAAGTCGCTCATCGTCGCGAGTCGATGGCCGCGCCCGGCGATATTTTTATCAATGAATAAGGCGTTGTGTGCGGCCAGGACCGTGAAGCCTAAATTTCTGCCGAAAAAGGTGCCAGTCGCGACAACGCTCGCTACATTTTCCGGCCCGGGACGAAAACCGGAAGGAGTCGTCACCGCACCAAAATAATCCTGCGGCTCGTTCATTGGATAACCGGCGGCGGCGATCCGCTCGTCCGGGTCGGTCCCGCCAAAGGTATGCGCATTTTGACCGGAGAAAAATTGGTCACCCGTGTTGAGCCTCTCCGCATGGCCCTGGGCCGCATTCAAGAGAAGTGGACTCCACGAGAGCGGTTGCACGGTGTTCGTGATCACCGTTACCTCGCCGTTAATCCCCGGCGATCCCTCCTGCAATCCGCCGGCCAGTTGCAACCGGGTCGCTTCCGCCTCGCCATTGGCGCGCGCCCGATTGATCAACTCCAGCATCGCTTGCTGCTCCGGCGTGGGATCGCCGATCGAGTACTCGGTTTGCGCAATCGCGGAGGAGAACCCAGCCGTCAGAAGAAAGCTGAGCGCGATGAATTAATTTCGGAGGTTTTGGGACATGATGCGAACCTCGCGCAGGATCGCAGTTTCATGCCCAAAGCTTCAATGGGACTTTAGTCCAACTCGCTTGGAGGAACACCACGTCGCCCGTCCCTCCAGCTTGTTGCTGGAATCGCATGCGCGTAATCTTGCGCAGCGCGATGACTTCCACGCAGCGATCCACGCTCGAAAAGGCCGATTGCGAAGTAGCCTTCGACGATCTCACTCGGCATCTCTACGCGACCGACGCGTCGCTCTATCAGCTCGAGCCGGCCGCCGTCGCTTTTCCCCGAAGCGCGCCGGAAGCCAGCGCGATTATCAGGGCCGCCGCCGATGGCGCGATCCCGATCACTCCGCGCGGGGCCGGGACGGGTTTGAGCGGAGGCGCGATTGGCGATGGTTTGATTGTCGAATTCTCGCGTCACAACCGGCAGATCACCGGTCTGAATCTCGACGCGCGCACTGTTCGCACCGGCGCAGGCGTTGTCCTCGATCAGCTCAACGCCTTTCTCCAACCGCATGGACTTTGTTTCGGACCCGACGTAGCCACCAGCTCCCGCGCCACCATCGGTGGCATGATCGCCAACGATTCCTCCGGCGCGCACGTCCCGGTTTACGGCACCACCGCCGACCATGTCGTTTCCCAGGAACTGGTCCTGGCCGACGGGAGTATCCAGCAAATCGGGCCCGCCTGCGACACCCTGCGCCCGCAACGCGACTTAATTGCCAGTCTGGTTTCCGAACATGCGAACGAAATCGAGACCTGGATGCCGCCGGGATTGCAGAAGCGCTGGTCTGGTTACGCGCTTTCGCGCTGGTTGCGCGATCCGGGCAACCTCAACAACATGCTCTGCGGAAGCGAAGGGACTCTCGCGGCCATCTTCTCTGCGGAACTCAAAGTCGTCCCGCTTCCGCGCGAGAAAGGTCTCGGCCTGGTTTTCTTTGCTTCGGTCGCGGAAGCGATGCAGGCCACGGTTGAGCTCCTCGATCTCAAGCCCTCGGCCATTGAGCACATCGACCGTCCGTTGTTCGATCAGACAAAAGGCCAGCTTAATTTTGAGGCCGCGCGGCAATTGCTCGAACTCGATACCAAACCGTGTCAGGCGATCCTCATTGTCGAATTTTTCGATGACGTCGCCGAACGCCTATCGCTCCTATCGGCAAAACGGCTCGGGTTACGAACGACGATCTGCACGAAGGCGGCGGAGATGAATCTTGTTTGGTCGCTCCGCAAAGCCGGTCTTTCGCTGCTCACCGGACGCAAAGGCGCGGCCAAGCCGGTCGCGTTCATCGAAGATGCAGCCGTTCGCCCCGCCCAATTACCGGACTACGTCGCGGGACTTCATTCGATCATGGAACCGCTCGGCCTCGAGGTTTGTTATTACGGCCATGCCGCGACCGGGCTGCTCCATGTCCGGCCGGTGCTCAATCTTCACACCGCGGACGGTCTCCGGAAGTATCGCATCGTAGCCGACCAGGTCGCCGCGCTCGTCCGGCAGTTCAAGGGATCGCTGGCCGCGGAACACGGCGTCGGCATGGCGCGCACCGAGTACATGGCGGGTCAGGTTGGCGAAGAATTACTCGCGGTCATGCGCCAGATCAAAGCGGCCTTCGATCCGAAAGGCCTTTTTAACCCCGGCAAAATCTTCAGCGACGGCCGCTTCAAAATCGACAGCCACCTGCGCGTCGAATCGGAGGCCCGGCTGGAGCTTCCGTTCGAGCCCGTGCTTGCGTTCGCCTTCAAGGACGAATCGTTCATCGGCAACCTGGAGCAATGCAACGGCTGCGGCGGTTGCCGGAAAGATGCCCCGACGATGTGCCCGACGTTTCTCGCGACCGGCGAGGAATACATGTCCACCCGCGGCCGGGCCAACGCGATCCGCGCGGCCCTGGAACTGCGTTTTCAGGACGATCCGCTGCGCGCGGCGGAGCTCGACGCCGCGTTGAGCAATTGTCTCTCATGCAAAGCGTGCACGGTCGAATGCCCGTCGAACGTGAACCTGGCGCTGCTGAAGGCGGAGCTGATCTATGCCCGGCATCGGCGCGATGGCTTACCCCTGCGGGAGCGAATCCTGAGCAACGTCGATTTGTTAGGCCGGCTCGGGTGCATGATGCCGGGGATCGCGAATGCGATGCTCGATTCGCCTCTCATTCGGCGGTTAATGCAAAAGACGCTTGGATTAACCGATAAGCGCCCGTTGCCGCATTACGCGGAGCAGCGGTTCGACCGGTGGTTTGCGAAGCGCAAGAAAAGCGTGTCATCCCGAGCGGAGCGCAGCGGAGTCGAGGGACCCCGTGGAAAGGCGAATGGTAATGCCACGGGATCCCTCGACTTCGCTCGGGATGACGCCCGCTCGCTTTTGGTACGGCGTGGCGACGTCATTCTTTGGGACGACAGCTTCGTTCGTTATCACGAACCGCATATTGGCATTGCCGCTGTGAAAGTGCTCGAGGCTCTCGGGTTCACTATCTCGCTTCTCAACGGCCGCAAATGCTGCGGACGTCCCGCCTTCAGCCAGGGGAATCTCGAGGCGGCGCGCGAAGCGGGCCGGCACAATCTCGAGCTTCTTCGGACCGCGCACCGCAGTGCGCCGATCCTATTCCTCGAACCGTCGTGCTACTCGATGTTCGTCGAGGATTATCGTGAGCTGAAGCTAGCCGATTCCGAGACAATCGGAGCGCGCTCTCATCTCTTCGAGCAATTCGTGGAGGAGCTTCTGGAGCGCGAACCAAACGCACTTCACTTCAATGAGCGGACTCAAAAGGTCGCTATTCACGCCCATTGCCACGCGAAATCGCTCGTGAAAACCGGGTTCATGGCCCGACTGGCGGCGCGTTTGCCGGGACGGACCGCAGCGCTGCTCGACACCGGCTGTTGCGGAATGGCCGGAGCGTTCGGCGCGCTCGAACAGAAATACGACCTCTCCTTGAAAGTTGCCGCGCCCCTCGTGCAACAAGTGACCGCGCAGCCGCCCGGCACGGTTATTGTCGCTTCGGGCACGAGTTGTCGCCATCAACTCGAACATCTGACGACCGTCCAGCCGAAACACATGGCCGAGCTCCTCGCCGACGCCCTGTAGCCGCCGCCAGTAAATGTGGGAGGGGCCTTTGTGCCCCGACTCATCGCCGCAAAAAGGTGCATCCAGAAGACGCGTTCCCTTGAAGTGCCGAAGGCACGACGGAATAAAGCCCGGAGCGAAGCGAAGCAAGCTCCGGGTTCAATACCGATAGAACATTTGTAACCCCGAAGGGGTGGCGGAGGCGTTGCCCAAAGCGCTCGCGCGAAGCTGTTTCCGTCACCCTTCCAGGGTTCTGCTTATTTTTCTATGGCGACCCGGAGTTTCGCTCACGCTTCACTCCGGGCTTTAATCCGTCGCACCTGCGGTGCTTGCTCTGCGACGCCTTCGGGTGAACTGCGCGGCCTCGCAAAGCTCGGCCCTCCAGAGCAGTAAGCTTACGGCTTCTTCGCCGGGACCGGTTCCTTGCTCTTCAGGATCTCCGCTTCGGGGGTCAGCTTTTGGTTCTTGCCGCTGAAAATGAGGCGGCTCGGTTTTTCGGCCAGGGTCTCGGTCAGCGCTTTGGCGTGGGTACTCACGACTTTCAGATTGAGCAGGATGACGCGCAGTTCTTTCAACTCGTCCTGCAGTTTTTTGTCGGTGCTGCCGATGAACTTACCGGCGTTATCGAACACGGCGTTCGCATTTTTCTCCACCTCATCGAGCCCCTTGATGATGCGTTGCAGTTCTTCGAGATCGATCTTCGCCACGTCGAGGACCGGTGAAATTTTCGGCAACACCTGGCCGAGATCGTTCCGCACGTTGCTGATCGTGGTGTCGAGGTTTCCGACCGTCCCCTTCAGGCTCTCGATGAGCTTGTTCGCATCGTCGACGAGCTTGTTGACGTTATCGATCAGCGGCCCGGCGGCAGCGGCAATCTGCGCGATTCCGGCGGCCGGGTGCCCGTCGATCACGGCATTATTCGCCAGAATCTCGCCCCCCGGGGTGCCGGCGGAGAGCGCCACAAACATCGGGGAGAGTAACGTGTCGGAGCTCAAACTCGCCGAGACGTCGGCTGGCAAAGGCGGGATATTGTCCGCCAGGCTGACGGTGACTCGCACGGCGTTTCGTTTGTTCGCGGCGGTGTTGCGCTGTTCTCCGCTTAGATGTTGCATTGCAATAACCCGACCGGCCGGAGCGCCCGCATAGCGCACTTCCGAATGCAGCTTCACACCGGTGACGTCTTCAAAATCGATCTGCACGGTTCGGCTCGGTTTTTTCAACCGAAAACCAGTCAGGGCAATGGTAAGAGCCGCGAGGAGGATCGCGCTGCAAACGATGACCGACAGCGCAACGAAGTAATCGGAAAGATTCTTTTTCACGGCATTTTTTGATGAAACCGGCGCCGGGCCGAGACCAGCGGCCGCGCCTGGACATGCTGATGATCGCTGTGGTCGGAATGCGAGAGACTCAAGGGCATCGGTCCGTCGGCTTCGCCGTTGATGAATTGTTGCACTTCGGGGTCGGGATGGGTCCGGATTTCATCGGGCGTACCTTGCGCCAGAATCCGGCCGCGTCCGAGCATAATCATGCGGGTAGCGATCCGAAACGCGCTGGTCATGTCATGAGTGACAACGACGGCGGTCATTCCTGCACTCTGGGTCAATTCAAGGGTGAGCTTGTCCACGACCGCGGTCATGATGGGATCGAGCCCCGAAGTCGGCTCGTCGCTGAAAAGCAGTTCGGGATCGAGGGCGAGAGCACGCGCCAGTCCGACCCGCTTGCGCATCCCGCCGCTGATTTCCGACGGCTTGAGATGATCGAAGCCGTTGAGCCCGACCATTTGCAACTTCCCCGCCACGGTTTGCTCGATCTCCTCCGGAGAAAGATCGGTGTGCTGCGCCAGGGGAAGCGCAACGTTTTCTCCGACGGTCAGGGAGGCAAGGAGAGCGCCGGATTGAAAGAGCATCCCGAAGCGGCGCCGAATGCCGGCGATTTCGACGTCGTTCATCGCGGTAATTTCCTCACCGAAGATTTTTACCGAACCGGACGTCGGCTTCATCACCCCGATAATGTGCCGCAGGAGCGTGCTCTTGCCGCAACCGCTGCCGCCCATGATTACGAGCGTTTCCCCGCGATGGATGGTGAAGGAAAGATTGTCGATGACCCTGCGGTCGCCGAATTTTCGGACCAGGTCGGTTACTTGGACGACGGGTTCGGCGGTCATTTGAAAAAGAAAATCGACGTGAGCACCGCGTTACTCACCAACATGGCGAGGAGCGATTGCACTACCGCCGCGGTCGTCGCCTGGCCGACGCCTTCCGCGCCGCCTTCGACATGCAGGCCGGCGTTGCACGCGATGGTGATGATGATCCAGGCAAAGACAACGCTCTTGATCATACCCGAATAGAGGTCCCAGGCCGTCGCACTTTCGAGCGCGCGCATGATGTAGCCGGCGGTGGTAAGATCGAGCGCGAAATGGCAAACGGCCCATCCCCCCAAAACGCCGATGTAGTTTCCCAGGATCGTCAATGCCGGCAGCATGATCAGCATCGCGATAAAGCGTGGAACAATCAGGAAACTGATCGGATTGATCGCCATTACATCGAGGGCCTCGATTTCTTCGGAAACCTTCATCGTCCCCAACTCGGCGGCAACGGCCGAGCCACTCCGGCCAATCACGATCACCGCGATCAGGACCGGCCCCATTTCGCGCAACAAGCTCACCATCACCAAATCCGGGACGTAAATCTCGGCGCCCAGTTCCTGGAGCGAATGGGCGGCCTGCATCGCGAGGGTGACGCCAATGCTAAAAGCCGTGAGCGCCACCATCGGCGTAGCCCGCACTCCGATGGCCACCATTTGACGGAAAATCGGCGAGATCGCGAAGAGCTGGCCTTTGAAGGGCGCGACAAAGACCCAGTAGAGCAGGCTAACGTTGAGCCGGAGGTAGTTTTTCAAAATGCGGCAGCAACGTATAACACTCCGCCATCCGCGCTTTCCAGACTAGAAACGATTTGAGACGCAGCCGACATTTCAGGTGAGCTCTCGTCTTGGAGTGGTCGCCGTTGGTTTGGTTACGTATTGACAGATTCGCGCCAGTTTTATTTGATACTTGGCAACCCCCAACCCCAACTCGACCCCATGCACTCGACCTCCTGGCCATCAGCCCAGGCAATTCCTCGGCTGGTTTCGCTATTCTTTCTTGCCTCGCTAATGGCAACGTCCCTCTTGGCCGATGATGGACCACCCGGCTCTTTCGGGCCAACCGATCCCCATCAGGTTACGCCCAACGCGCTCGGGCAAAAGGTCCTGGTCATTTATGTCCAGGCGAATGACTACCGCATTCCCGGAGGTCAGCTCGCAGCACTCAACGCGGCCGAGGACGACAAGCGGGCCGCATTTCCTCCCTGGTTTGGCGAAATGTCATGGAACAAAATGACCATGATTGCGGACGCGCAGCGAATGGCGGGGAACCAATGGTATACCTTGCCAAAGGGTCTGCTTGAATATGTAAAGCCTGGAGGCGTTCAGCCGATGGAGCTTCGCGCCCCCGGCAGCCAAACCCTGATCAACCCCAGCGCGCCGGCCACGGTCGTAGCGGGCGCTGGAGGGACAGGCAGCAGCTTCGCGGCCGGCGACGCGGGCGACTATTGGTATGGTGTCAGTGCGTTTAAGGATGGAAACGAATCCTCCATGGTCAAAATCAATGCGCCGGTTGCGGTCGTCGCCGGACAATCGGTGACTTTGACAATCACGCGAGCGGCCGCCGCGGATGTCCAGACTTTCCTGATTTATCGCACCAATAAGGGAGCGACAAATGCGACGGCTGGTTTTCAACGAATCGGTCAGGTCAACGGGGCCGGAACGACCACGAACTTTACCGACGATGGAATAAAGCCTGACGCCCTGGGCGATTGGGCGGGGCTGATTACCGCCGCCATCGAAGCGGCCCACAACGACGTCAATTACGATAACTACCGCGG
>JBAPMH010000324.1:0-1773 GCA_049278515.1 Chthoniobacterales bacterium | reverse complement strand
GCGCAGACTTCGCTACGCTTCGCTCGGGATGACGCTTCTCTCGATTAATCCGATTCGTCCTCTTCGACCGGTTCTGCCCGCCTGACCGGCGTCTGACCCGGATCGGTCGTCCGTCGCTTCTTGACGTTTTCCTTGTAAACGTCCTTCAGAATCATCCCGATCATCGGGGCGGCGGCGCTCCCTCCGTGCGCTTTGCTCCCAACGTCCCCTTCATAGAGCGCGGCAAACGCATACTGCGGTTTCTCCGCCGGCACGAAACCGGCAAACCACGCTGCCGTGCGCTCTTTGTTCTTCGGCCCCCACTGCGCCGTCCCGGTTTTCCCCGCGACCTCCACACTCTCCAGGCTGGCTTGATGAGCGGTGCCTGCCGGGGCGTTTACGGCGTTAATCATTCCGGTTCTCAGTTGGGCCATCGTGGCCTCCGATGCTCCCAGCGTCTTTTTCTCGCGCACCTGGAAGGCGGTCACGATCTCGTTGTCGACCGTCTGCACCTGCTGAACGAGGCGGGTCTGATAGAGCGTTCCGCCGTTGCCAATAACCGCCATCGCTTGCGCCATTTGGAGCGGCGTGGTCTGGGTGTCGCCCTGGCCGATCGACAGATTCGCGATGTCGCCGTTGAGCAACTTTCGTCCGTGCGTCGCCTTCATGTATTGATCGTTAGGCACACGGCCTTCCACTTCTCCGCGCAACGGAATGCCGCACTTCGCGCCGAAACCAAGCCGTTGCGCCCACTCGAGAATCGGGTCCGCGCCCGTCTTGATTCCGACCTGGTAAAACCAGGTGTCGCACGATTCGGTCAGCGCCTCGATAAAATTCATGGGGCCGCGCCCGGTCTTCTTCCAGTTATGAAAGGTGAGATTCCCGATCTGCATTGCCGCCACGCAGTCAAATTGATCGTCAGATTGGACTGTCTTGCTTTCCAGGGCGGCGATGCCCACCGCGACCTTGAAGGTTGAACCCGGCGGATAGGAAGATCGAAACGCCCTCGGCAAAAGGGGAATATCAGGATCATCCTGCAGCGCCTTAAATTTCTCGGCGGAAATGGTTGGAGTGAAGACGTTGGGATCGTAGGTCGGCCACGAGGCCATCGCGAGGATGTCGCCCGTATTGGGATTCACGATTACGATTGCGCCCCGCTTTGCTTTCGCCTCGAGGGCTTTTTCCGCCAGCTCCTGCAAACGCAAATCGAGGGTCGTAACAACCGTGTGTCCGGGCACCGGTGGCGTCACGATCTTCTCGGACGTTTTGCGGCCGTCCTTGTCGAACGTGATTTTGTACTCGCCGTGCTTCCCCGTCAGGACCTGGTTGAAAGTCTGCTCCAGTCCCTCCCGGCCCTCGGTTTCCGGCCAGAGGACCTCGTGATTGTCGATCAGGCCGTCGGGAGTTCGGCCAGTCTTGCCGCTATAGCCGACGATTTGCCCGGCGATTTTTCCGTTCGGGTAAACGCGCACGTAATACGGGCGCAAGGTCATCCCGGCCGGGAGGCGCTCCTTTACGCTGTCGAATTCCTTCGCGGAAAGGTTTTGCACGATCTCGAGGGGAAGAATCCCCCGATTGCGATAATGCCGTTTGATCAGCTCGTCAGAGATCTTAAGCGATCTCCCGAGCAGTTTTTCAGCGGCTTGAATGTTTTCGTGCGCGAAGGCCAGCAGCTGAGGATCTGAAAAATCGAGCGGGGTCGGGAAACTGATCGCGAGATTGTAATTGAGCCGGTTTTGCGCGAGCGGCGTGCCGTTCCGGTCTGTGATCAGGCCGCGGGGGGCGGGAATATCG
>JBAPMH010000323.1:0-2151 GCA_049278515.1 Chthoniobacterales bacterium | reverse complement strand
GCTCGACAGCGTCTCGCCCTACCGTTCTGCGAAAAATGGGTTGTCGCGTTTCTCTTTTCCGACAGTGGTCAGCGGGCCGTGCCCCGGACACACGATTGTTTCGTCAGCCAGCGTCAGGATTTTTTCGCGATTGTTCCGCAACGCATCCTCGTAGGAAACGTTTCCGCCGCCCATCGAACCGGCAAAAAGTGAATCGCCCACCACCGCAACGGGCTTGGCCAGTCCGGTGATGACGTAAGTGATGCCGCCGGGCGAATGGCCGGAGGTCAATCGCGCTTCAATTTTGAGCGAGCCAACTTCAAACCGCTTTCCCTCGGCGATCGGCTCTGCCCCTTCCTCTGGCTCCAACTCCGAAATGTAAACCGGCGCGCCGGTCGCTTGGCGGAGCCGGGCCAAATCCGCGACGTGGTCCGGATGCGCGTGGGTGAGCAGAATCAACTTTACCGTTAGATTCTTTTCCCGAATTCGCTCCAGCATTCCACCGCAATCGGCCCCGGTATCGAACGCCATCGCTTCCCGTGTCGCCGGATCCCAAACGAGATACGCGTTCACAGTCATATCCCCGTAGGTCGTGTTGAACTGGGCCAGCCCTTCGATTTCCTCGATCGCTTCAGGTTTCCAATTTCCGGCAGCCAGTTTGCGGAGGCTTGCCGGATCAAGTTTCAAAATCGGACCGGCGCGCTCGATCGCATCTTCATCGAAATTCCCCTCGCGAAGCCTCCGGATCTTGTCCGGGCTCACCCCGGATCTTTCCGCGAGCTGGCTATCGGAGATGCCCAGACCGCGCCGGGCTTTTCCAATAATGTCAGAAGCGTTGTCTTCGAGTGGAATAGGCATTGGCTACAACATAAATTCGCCTCCCGCATATTCCAAGCCCCGCCGCGATCATGCCCGTCATTAGGACAATGATGGCTGTTTCCAAACGCCGTCTCTTCTCTCGCCCTTCGACCCTATGGGAGAGCCAGAACAACCGCGGATGACGCGAACGGCACAGGTGGGGTTAGCAACTGTCTTAGATCGCAAGAAGAAAGTCAGGATTTTTCAGGAGGTGGTTGGCGAGGACGATGAGTTTTCGCATGAGGGCGGTGAGAGCGAGTTTTTTGGCTTTACCGCGGGTGAGGAGATGGAGGTAGAGCGTTCTGAGGATAGGATTGTGGCGGGAAGCGACGAGCGCGGCCATGTAGAGGACCGAGCGAACTTGGGAGCGGCCACCGAAGATGTGGCGTTGACCGCGGAACTGACCGCTGTCGTGGTTAAAGGGAGCGACCCCCGCGAGAGCGTCGGCCTGGGTATCGGAGAGAGAACCTAGTTCAGGCATGAGCGCCACCAAAGATGTGGCGGTGAGGCGGCCGATGCCTTGGACTTGGCGGAGGCGGTTGACCTTGGCCAGCAGATCGGGAGAGGCCGCGATCTTTGTTTCGATGAGCACTTCGAGCTGGGCGACTTGTTTCTGGAGGAAGGCCACGGTTTTAGCGATGAGGCGGAGGAGATTTTTATCCGTCACCGTTTGGGTGAGATTGTTGTTTTGAGTGATCTGGGTGAGGAGATGGGAGCGGTGTTTGACCATGGCTACCAACTGCTCTTGCAGCGGATCGGGCAGTGAGAGGGGGTTGGGTTGGAAGGTCCGAGCAAACTCAGCGATTACGCCAGCATCGATCCGATCGGTCTTGGCGAGACGGTTTTGGGCGCGGGCAAAGTCGCGGACCTGCCGGGCGTTGAGTAGGATGACGGGACGGTGAAGAGCGTGGGCCAGGCGCAGGAGGAGAGCCTCGTATCCGCCGCTTGCTTCACAGACTAGGATGGTCTCTGGAGGAAGCGATTTGAGCCAGGAGAGGATGGCCTTCTGGGTGTTGGCGAGGCGCCTTGCGGGCGCCGGGCGCGAGAGGTCGAGGTGGAGCTTGGAAACATCGATGCCGAGATAAGACTTCATAGGTTTGGAATTGATTTGAGGTTATGAGGTTGTTTATCCTTCCACTTGCCGATCCGAACTCAGAGGTTCCGGCAACTGTTCAAGGTAAAAACAATGCGCCGGGGGAGGATCGGGCTGACCCACGAACTCGGGAGGTTCCAGTCTAGAACGATCTTCTCCCTCGGCGGCTTACTTTGATGAACAGTCCCCGTGGCCGCCCATCAAAAACGAAGATACAAGTC
>JBAPMH010000322.1:0-5971 GCA_049278515.1 Chthoniobacterales bacterium | reverse complement strand
GTGAGGGACCCCCTAAGAATGACGAAGCTCGAATGTCGAATGTCGAAATCAGAGCCGGAACATGTGTTTCGGCTGTTCGTCATTCGGCATTCCTTCGTCATTCGACATTCGTCATTCGTCATTTGAGACCGGTCCCTCGGCGCGCTTCGCCAGCCTCGGGATGACAGTTGTTGTCGGCTAACGTACGTTTGTGGGTGCAACCGCCGACAAAACGATCGATCCACTCGCTACTTCTCGAAGATGTGGCGGCGTTTCTGGCCACCCACAACGAGAAACCGTACCGCGCAAAACAGATCGTCGATTGGCTCTACGAAAAGCGGGTCAACTCGTTCGATGAGATGAGCGATTTGCCGCAGGCATTGCGGGATCGGTTAGCCGGCGAATTCGCCTTCGGCAATCTTGAAACCGTCCGCGTTCTCGGTTCGAAAGACACCACCCGAAAGTTCCTCTTCCGGCTCGGCGACGGAAATCTCATCGAGTCGGTCCTGATTCCAGCCTCGCCTTCGCTCTACGGTTCGACTTCCGACCGGCGCACCATTTGTGTCTCCACCCAGGTCGGCTGCGCCTATGGCTGCAAGTTTTGCGCGAGCGGGCTGGACGGGTTTTCCCGCAACCTGGACGCGAGCGAAATTGTCCAGCAACTCCTCGCCGTCGAAAAAGCGAGCGGCGAAAAGATCGACAACGTCGTCTTCATGGGCATGGGCGAACCGCTGGCCAACCTGACCAACGTCTCCCGCGCCATTCGCATCATCAACGCACCCTGGGGTCTGGAGATCGGCGCCCGGCACATCACGGTCTCGACCAGCGGGCTCGCCCTTCAAATCAAAAAACTTGCCGAGGAACCGCTCCAAAGCCGGCTCGCTATTTCGCTTCACGGGGCGACCGACGAAGTGCGCGATCGAATCATGCCGGTCAACCGGAAGTACAACCTCGCGACTCTGCTGGCTGCCTGCGATTATTACGCCAGCCGAAAGAAACAACGGATCTACTTCGAATACATTCTGATCGCGGGTGTAAACGACATGGAGGAACAAGCGCACCTCCTCGCCCGTCACGCTGGCCGCCTGGGGGCCAAGGTAAACCTGATTCCTTACAACACCGTCGAAGGCCTCGAATGGACGCGCCCCCCGCGCGAGAACCAGGAACGATTCCTTTCAATCCTGCGCGAACACGGCGTCGTCGCGACCTTGCGCCGCGAAAAAGGCCATGACATCGAGGCCGCGTGCGGCCAGCTCCGGTTGCAGACGAAGCGCGCCGAAGAAAGCGTGGTCAACGGCTCCTAATTCGAATTGCGCCGGACCGCAGCCCGCACTTCTCGAGACTCGAGATTCGAGCCTACCCCAACTTGAAATGCGGATTCTCGATCATCCCGAAGATATTCCCGAACGGATCGAACACGGTCGCCACGCGAATCCCCTCACCCACTTCCTGCACGGCCGAGCGCTCCGTCGCCCCGAGATCAAGCAGGCGCCGAAACGCGGCCTCCGCACTGGCCACTCCCCAATAGGCCACTTCTCCTGAATTACCGCCCGGGGTGCTGGCAGCATCCGGATCGAGTCCGAGCTCGTAGCCGGCCACGTTGAACCCGACATAAAATGGCTGATCGAAATACGGCTCGATCCCGAGGGCTTTCGCATACCACGCTTTGGCCTTCTCCAAGTCAGGCGCGTGATAAATGACGGTGCGCAGGCCGAGGAAATGTGGAGCTGTCATTTCAAATTCGAATTTTGGCCTTTCGAATCTTGTTTCGGATTGGAAAGCCCGGGCCTCGCCGACTTTGTCGGCTGCGTTACGGCGAACTTCGAGATTTTTTCCTCCGACGGCAAATTCCGGCGGTCAATGAACTTCGCTTACCGGCAGGAGCAGGACCCGATTCGGCGTGAGCTTCACCACAAACGAATAAGTCTCCCCTGAGCGCACATCGAGGGTACTACGCCACGAATCACTTGGCTGCCCGGTGCGACTCGCAAAGATTTCATGACGGCCCGGCGAGAGGTACCGTTCGTAAACATGCCCTTTGGAAAAATGTCCCGCCGGCTTCCCGTCGATCCGGATCGAAATCACAATGTTGATTCCTACAGTCGGCGAATGCTTCATTCGAAGAACGCCGTTCGCCCCGCGGGAATACTCAGATGGTCTCGCGAAACTCTGGTTCGCGCTCGCGAAAAACCACACGCAGACGGTTAGGACGAGAAGAAGAACAATCGAGCCTGGTCTTTTCATATTGGGTGAACCTCCGGCCACAGGTTATCAACTTTCTTGCGGCCGGCGGAACTAAAAAGTGACACGACGCGGCTTTGCGACTGTCGTTCCAGAAGGTCTATGCCTTCTTCTTCAACTCCGCGAGGTCCTTCAAGATTTGCTCGCTGTGTTCTGCTGGCTTCACCGCGGTATAAACCTTCGCGATCTTTCCCTGCGGATCGATCAGGAAGGTATTCCGCGCAGCCATTTTCGCGCCCTTGTAATCCATCACCGATCCATAAGCCGCCACCGTCTTTGCGTCGGGATCGGCCAGCAATTTGAAGTTGAGCCCTTCCTTCGCGCAAAAATCCTTGTGCGATTGCCCGCTGTCCACGCTGACGCCCAGCACGACCGCGCCTTCGCTCTGGTACTTTGACAGGTCGCGCTCGAAGTTTTTCGCCTCCAGGGTGCAGCCGCCGGTGAAATCCTTCGGGTAAAAATACAGCACCACCCATTTCCCCTTAAAATCCTTCAGGCTCACCGTCGCGCCGTCGCCGCTTGGCAAACTGAAGTCGGGCGCCGCCTGTCCCGCCACCGGTTGATTTTCCGTATGCATTTGCGGTTTTTCGTCGGCCTTCGCCGGGGCCGGGCTTTGCGTTTCCGCGCCCCGCATTCCCCCGAGCGCGATCACGCTGAATAATGCTGCCAGAAGTTTCGTGTTCATAGTGAAGCGGAGCTTAGCAGCTCCATCTCGGAATCCGAAGATCGAAATTCGCCCTGCTGCTATCCGGCCTCGTCCATCGCGAACGCACCAAAAGCGCGAGCTAGTCGATCCGTGCGGTCGGGATCAGATAAATCTGATTCGAATTGCTCTTCACAACGAACGAATAGGTTTCGCCCGGCCGCACATCGAGCATGCCGTAAAATGAAGCGTAAAGCTGGCCCGGCCGGCTCGCATAGAGCGAATGCCTTCCCGGGGAAAGCGAGCGCTCGTAAACGTGGCCTCTCGTAAATGCTCCCGATTGCTGTCCGTCGATCCAGACCGCGATCGGGATATTGATCCCGAGCGTCGGCGAATGCTTCATCCGCAAAAGCCCGTTCGCGCCTCGCGAATAATATTCTGATTGTCCCGCGCCGCATTGTGACGCGCCGGCGAAAAAGAATGCGCCAACGGTTAGAACCAGCACCGCAAATGTCGAATTCAGCTTTTTCATATCACGTGAACCTCCATTCACAATTTATCATATTTTTGGGCGCCAGCAGAGCTGAAAAGTAACAGAGTCGTCACAATGCAGAGCCAGCGCTCCGCGTCTTTGCATCACACGGCGGAGCGCACCATCCGCCAGTTTGCGCTTGCCCTGGATTCGCGTAATCGGATGCACTTCCCGGATGGCCATCTCAAACATCGATCCCACTTTTCCCTTCATTGATCTCCATCGCCATCTCGACGGGAGCGTGCGGCTGGAAACGATCCTGGAGCTGGGACGGCAGCATAACATCCCGCTGCCGGGCTCGACGGTGGAGGAGCTCAGGCCGCATGCGCAGGTGACGGAGCCGCAGCCGGGGTTGATGGCGTTCCTCGCGAAAATGCTTTGGGCGACACAAGTGCTTGCGGATGGCGAAGCCTGCCGCCGCATTGCCCGCGAAAATGTCGAGGACGCGCAACGGGAAGGGATCGATTACCTGGAGCTGCGGTTCAGTCCCTATTTCATGGCGGAGCCGCATCAGCTCGACATGGCGGAAGTGATCGAAGGCGCCGTGGCCGGGGTTGCGGAAGGGATGGAATCGACCGGTGTGCGCGTGAATCTAATCGGGATCCTGAGCCGGACGTACGGCGCGGAGGTTTGTCATAAGGAACTCGAAGCGCTCCTCGCTTATCGCGAACATTTCGTCGCGCTCGATCTGGCGGGAGACGAGGCGAATTATCCGGCGCCGTTGTTTGTCGAGCATTTCAAGAAAGGCCGGGATGCCGGCTGGCGGGTGGCGGTTCATGCCGGGGAGGCTGGCGGTCCGCAAAGCGTCTGGGACGCAGTGAAACTCCTGGGCGCGGAGCGGATCGGGCATGGGACCCGGGCGCTGGAAGATCCGAAGCTGGCCGAGTACCTCGCCGAAAAGCGGGTCCCGATCGAAGCGAACCTGACGAGCAACGTTCACACCAGCACCGTGGCCGATCTTGCGAGTCATCCGCTGCGGAAGATGATGGCGCGCGGGCTCGTTTGCTCGATCAATACCGACGATCCCGGGCTGAGCGGGATAGATCTTCGGCATGAATTTGAAGTCGCCGCGCCCGCTGCGGGATTATCGGCAGAGCAGATTCGACAGGCCCAGATTAACGCGCTGGAGACGGCGTTTCTGTCGGAAGGGGAAAAGCGGGAGTTGGGCGAGAGGCGCCGACGGGTGGAGCATTAGACTCCTTTGTGCGCCGCAGCGTGCGTTCGTCTTTGCCGGCGATTTCTGCCACAAAACAATCGGCTCCGATCTTAGTTACGATCCAGGTTATGTCCTGGTAAGGGTCTAATTCGCTCTTCGCATCCCTCATGCGCATGATCAGGCTTGTCCCGTCGATGCGCCAGTCGCCTTGTTCCTCCGGGTGCCAATCATTGAGACTAAACTCGAGTAGCACCATTTGGTGATCTGGCAGCAAACGCAGCTGATAATCTCGCGTTTCAAAATGCATCCACCAGGAACCACCCAATGCCATTTCCTCAAGGAGTACGCCCGAGGATGAAGCAGCGTCAGGACAACGCGGCATTCTAAGGCGCTCGTACGGTTGAGACTTGGCGCCGTCATAGGCGGACACGACGAGACGATCATTTCCCGCATTGAAATGGCCAGTCCGAGCCCTGCGGTGGCTTGGCATTTGCAGCCACGCAGCATCTATCCGGAGTTTTCCCCCTTTGACCTGCCATGTGCCGTTCTCTTCCGCCACTGAAGGGTGGCTTATTACGTTCTTGTCATCCCTGATTGAGGCGAACGAATGATCCGCATTCAGCGTTAGCTCCTCACGGTATTCTTCGTTTTCGAATTTCCACGTCCCAACGAATTCTGTTCCTTGCGAGTGATCACAGCAAGCAAGCCCAAATGCAGAAATCATCGCGAGCGTCGTCATAGGAAGACAACCGCCAAGACGGGGAACCATCCTGCTCGATTACCAAAGCTTTTCCTTAGCAACAAGCCAGACATCCATTCTTTCGTCCCTCCGGGACTCGACCGACGCGGGGACGGGGTGGTCCCAGCGCTAAAGCACTGGGCTATTGCCGGAGAGAAGGACAACTGTGATGTCGTTCACATCGTGACGGAACTGAGGTCCGTAGCTACAACCAGCCGCGTCGGATTGCCGTGAAGCGTCAAGGAGGGGCGCTTTCCAAACCGCCCTTCTGCGTCTGTCGGTCCCGCAGCCGCGGGATAAACCGCCGTTCCTTGGAGCGTGGCGACGTTCGGCGCGGGGCGCCATTCCACTCCGACAATAGCCCAGCGCTTTAGCGCTGGGGATTTCGAGCCCTACCATGATCGAGTCCCGCAGGACGAAAGAAGGTATGCGCGCGAGATGGGCGAACGGCGACGGAGCGCCGTCGGCGATTTCAAATCGCCGCTCCTTGGGTGGGGAATGAGCGGAAACGCTCGACAAGAACTCGCGCGCGCGAAAGGGTTGCCGGCTCTAGCGGCGATGACGGACGAAACGAAACAACAAGTTTGGATCACCGGCGTGCGAACACGGATTTTTCTGGTGTCGTTCACGCTGCTCTTTTTCGAGCTGCTTTGCATCCGCTGGATTCCGGCTTACGTCCGC
>JBAPMH010000321.1:0-2031 GCA_049278515.1 Chthoniobacterales bacterium | reverse complement strand
GCCGCATTCATCTGAAGGAAATCGACCTTGATGCTGGTGCGGTCCATTTGACAACCGCCGACCGACGAGCTGATTTGCTCACGGCAGCTCATGGCACGGAGCGGCCGACTTCCGCAGCGCAGCGCTTTCGTCCGGAATTGGTGGGTCAACTGACGTGTTCCAGACATGGTCGCGAGGACCGTAGTTGACCGATGCCGTCGAAAAAGTCGGCGGCGAGAGCCGTTGGAGCTTGGCGGTTGGCTGGAACTGGGAAGTGTTAGGGCTGATCGGCGTTTTCTGCCTCGCCCATGCAGGGCTCGGCCTCGACGCTGACGCCACCAACTGACGCTACGCAACTCACGCGCAGGCGTGCTCTGGCGGTGGCCGGATGAGGCGCAGGGCCAGCGTCTTGAGGTTCTGCACGATCGCGGCAAGGTGGAACTCGTCGCGGGCGCCGGACAGGCCGCGAAGGCGCATGCGCTCGAAGCGGTGATGGGTCTTCAGGTGTGCAAAGCGCATCTCGACCCGTTTTCTCAGATCGCGCGACTTGAGGAACGCCTTGGTCTTCATCTTTCGCCGGGCCATGTCGCGGGCGTCCTCGTCGAGGTCGCGCACGATCCGGCGTGATGGCATGCCCGGGCAGCACTTGGCCTTCAGCGGGCACGCGCGACAGTCGGGCACTGCGGCGAGATACCGGATGCCGTTGTCGGCTGCGACGCGGCCCGTCGTCGTCAGCGTCTTACCTGCCGGGCAGACATAAAGGTTGCGCCGCTTGTCGAAGGCGAAGTCGAAGCGCGAAAAGGTGCCGTCCTTGCGCTTGCTCATGTCCCACACCGGTATGTGCGGCGTGATCGCCTTCTCCTTCACCAGCCAGCCGAGGAAGCGGCCGGTGCCGTAGGCCGTGTCGGCGATCAGCCGCTTCGGCTTGAGATCGAACGTCCCTTCAGTGCGGTCGATCATCACACGAGTCGCGGCGACCTCGTCAAAGGTGCGCGCGGGGGTCGCCTCGACATCGACGATCAAGGCATGCTCGACGTCGATCAGATAGTTGAGGCCATAGCCGAACTGCACGCGCTTGTTGGCCTTCGCGGTCCAGGCCGACGCCGGATCTGACGGCGAGATCACCTTCGGCGCCTTGCGGTCCGGCGGCTGGCGTTCAGCCTGCGCTCGAGGCGCACTTTCGTCGGCTCCGCCCCAATCCGTGCCGTTGTCGCTCTCGGCTTGCGCTTGTCTCTTGGCTTCAGCATCCAGTGCATCGAGATATTCGGCGACCGCGCGCTTCTGTTTCTGCGCGTCAGTCCAGCTGATCTCGCCGGGCGGCACGCCGTGATAGCGGCTGGCATTGGCCTCCATCACACTGGCATCGACGGCGAAGCCTTCGCCCTTCACCAGGCCCATCGCCATCGCCGCCCACACCACGCGCTCGAAGATGTGGCGCAACAGATCGCTCTCGCGGAACCGGCCCAGCCGGTTCTCGGAGAACGTCGAGTGATGCGGGACCTTGTCCTCCAGATCGAGCTTGCAGAACCAGCGATAAGCTAAATGCAGCTCGACTTCCTGGCAGAGCTTGCGTTCCGAGCGGATGCCGTAGCAGTAGCCGACGATGAGCATCCGGATCATCAACTCGGGATCGATCGAAGGACGGCCGATGTCGCTGTAATAGGGCTTGAGCTCCTTGTGCAGCTCGGCCAGCGCCACCACCACGAATACGTTCATCCGCCGCAGCAGGTGGTTCTCGGGGATGCGATCCTCAAGCCGGAACTCGTAGAACAGCCGCCCCTGATCGCGCCGCTGCCGCCCCATCATCGCACGCCCCCGCTGCCGCCGATCGATCAGTCACCGGAATCACGGTTCGCGGCCTCCCTCAAGCCCTTTTTCGACAGCATCGACCCGGAGCAGAAGAGCGGGGCCTCCCTGCTCCCAGGGCGATCAGGCCAATGCCGTCGACGCAAGCATCGACTGAAGGCTCCGCGACGTCGGCTCGGCGCCGCACGAATCCTCTACCGGGACCGCAACCGAAGCGGTTGGTCCCGCGCTGGTGGTTCTGGATCC
>JBAPMH010000320.1:0-7950 GCA_049278515.1 Chthoniobacterales bacterium | reverse complement strand
ATTCTGTACATATGCTCGTTCACCTTTGCAGTGTGTTCATCGCCGTAGACTTCCTTGAAAATGTCCAAGAAGTTTTTGCCTTGCAGCTTCCACCGATTCTTTTTCTGTTCGGCAAAGTCGTTCTCAGAAAAACCTTCGAGGTTCATTTTTTTCTCTACGGAGCGCAGCAGGCGCTGACCTGCCTTAGTCCTGGAAAACGCTGACCCGTTCTTGGCGTCTTGGAGAATTCGAAGACGGTCCTTATACGAACATTTCCTGAAATCCTCTACAACACTCTGATCATGCTTTAGCAAGTAGGTCGCCGTGACAGCAGTTTCAAGAAGCGTTCGCTGGAAGATCGCTATGAACTCGGCGTTGTTCTCGACGTGATATCTGATTGTTTCTTTCAACAATTTCCAGATCCGCACGAGCAGACCGAGTATTGGAGCGTCATCGAGAGAATAACCAGAGGGGTTCCTCTCGAAGTCCTTCAGTCTAGTAAAAGCGTCGTAAATGTCCGCAGCATCGCGATAGAACTGAACGGCGAATTCGTTGATCTCGGCAACGGTCTCGAAGTGTTCCCGAAAAGGGCGGTCACCATACTTTTCCATGATTCCATCAAACTCGTCCATTCGCGAACCGTCTAAGGCCTAACGAGAACAAGATGAGCGACGGCGCGAGTTAGGAGTGGCGTTCATAGCTATCAAATCTAGGCATACGGACGGTTCGCCGTTCGCTACATCGCATGGTTAGGCCTTAGTGGTGGAGACAAGATGAACTGACCACCTCGGCTCGGGCCGTAAACTAAAGTCTATACCATGCTGAAGAATAAACACCGTAGGAATGCGATCGAATACGCTGGCGATACGAAGAAGTGGCATGCCGGCGACAAGCAAGTTGTAGCTGTGCAAGCTTGAGACCTTGAGTTGCTGTGGTGCTAATCCCGGATCGCGCGTGCCCTTGATCTCGTAACTGAAAACCTGATCGTTATGTCGTACAGCGACATCGGCTCCAAGAGGTATCGGCGCAGGCTGGAAACCAATATGGCGTCGCGTAAGGAAAAGCTGTGCTAACGCTACGGCGCGCATATTGACGGCATTGCCGCTTCCGTTGTCTGGGACTGACTGTTGCAGCTGCGAGAACTCAGTATCGCTAAGGGCTAATGGTTCGGTTTGCATAGGTCTAACGAGAATTACACGAACATTTTTTGTCTAACACGGCAGGCCCAGCAAAAGCGGCCGTCCCTTCAGCTCGCTCATCCCATCGAAGCCAGCTTTGCAAAGCCGGACTTGTACGCCCCCACCAGCGTGTCGATCTCCGCTTCGGTCATCGGCGTGGAGAACACGCACGCACCCGAGCTGATGATGCTGCAACCTTCGTTGTAGAGGTGTTCGAGCAACGCCTTGAGTCGGCGCGACTCGTCGGGCGTCGGGTAGGCATCGCGGTAATTTCTTGGTGGCGTCTGCTTCATATGCACCAGGAACATCGAGCCCGCCCCGGTGACGCTCGCGGGCGCGCCCGTCGCGCGGATCGCGCCTTCGATGCCGTTCCTGGCCCGATCGGTCAGCGCGTTTAGGCGCGCCAACGCGGGTCGGTCGAACTTCAGCATCGCCGCCATGCCCGCGGTCATGCTGATCGGGTTGGCCGTGAATGTTCCGGAGTGCGGGAACACGTACCGGGGCGACTGCGGGTTGAGCACATCCATGACTTCGGCGCGGCCGGCGACGGCGCCAATGGGAAATCCACCGCCGATGATCTTGCCCAGCGCGGTCATGTCGGGCGTGACGCCGTAGCGTGCTTGCAAGCCGGCGTGCTCGGCCCTGAACGTGATGACTTCATCGAACACCAACAGCACCCCGTGGCGCGCGGACCACTCGCGCAGCGCGGCAACGAACTCGACATCTGCCGGACACAAGCCGACGCGGTGCGGCATCAGATCGATCAAGACGCACGCGAGGTCCCTGGCGTGCTCATCCAGGATCGCCAGGGTGCGCTCGGTGTCGTTGAACGGAAAGACAACGACGTCCTTGAGCGCGGACTCGGGTGTCCCGTGCACCAGCGGAACGCTGTGCGGATGGTCGATGCCGCCCCAGGTCGCCGGCGTGGAGCCCTGGCTTACCTCGGCGTAGTCGTAGACGCCGTGGTAGGCGCCTTCGGCCTTGGCGATCTTCGGCCGCCCGGTAAATGCGCGGGCCGCCTTCAGCGCGACCATGATCGCCTCCGTGCCCGAGTTCATGAAGCGCATCTTCTCGAACGAGGCGTTGCGGCTGCACAAGTGCTCCGCATAGCGGACCTCGATCTCGGTTCCCATCATGAACGCGGTGCCGCGGGTCATCTGCTCCGTCACCGCCTGGATGATCTCGGGGCAGGCGTGGCCGTGGATCAGGGACGCCATGTTGTTGGAGAAGTCGATGCGCGTGACGCCCTCGAGGTCGGTCACGCGGCAGCCCTTGCCGCACTCGACGTAGGTCGGGTGACTCCCCCGCAGGATCGCGTTGCGGCTGACGCCGCCGGGAAGGACTTTGAGGGCCCGCTCGTAGAGGGCGGCGCTGCGTGAGAGGTCGGTTTGCGTGGTCATGTCAGACTAGTGTTCGTTGATCGTCAGTTTGGGTCGAATCGGGGCAAAAAGAAAGCAGCAGGAGCGCGCGATGATGTCAGGAGCTGACGCATTCTCAATCGTCTTTGCTCATCATGTGATCACAATACCCGCACACATTCCCGTCGCTCAATTCCGACGCCGGTATTGCATGACCACAGCAAGCGCACCTCTGCTCGCAGCTCTCACCGCAGATCGCGCAGCGATTCTCTTCCATCAGGTAGCCCTCTTCACCACAGTGCGGACAACTAATCAACACAGGGTCGCATCCTTCCTTTACCGCATAGTGGTTGGCTGAAGCGAAGTGCTCCGTCAGGGCGCGTTCCGCATACACATCGAAAGGTTCGAGCGCACCACATGACCGACATTGAATATCGGTCTCCTTCGCCGCGTTCAGGGGAACGAGCAAAGACGAGCCACATGCGCTGCACGCCAGCTCTAGGACGGCCTCTCGCAAGCCGTCCGACTGCCAGTCGATAGCGGAGAGCGCCTGTTGAGAGACTGTGCGCTCCCTTTCAAAGACCTCTGATGCGTCAAGCAACTTCGTCCACACCATTTCGCCGAGGACTGCTCGCGGGTCTTCGCCAAGGTGAATGGCGATGAAGTCACGAATGATTAGAAAGGTGTTCGAAACCGCACCCTCCATCGCGCCGCGGCTGGCGGTGGAGAAGTAATGTTCGATGTCGTTGCGCAGCGAACTGATTGCGTCAAAGCGCTTCCAGTCGGCGTCAATTTTCAGATCCCGAAATCGCTCTTTGATTTGGAACACCGTCACCGTCTTTTTCCCCCTTCCAACCGAGATCAGGTCGCCAGTCACGCCCCGGCGAAACTCCGTGCGCTGTTTCACGAGGACCTCCTCGGTGCCCGGAGGAGACAGCCGACGGAGCTTCTCTTTGAAGAGCAGGAGAATACCAGCGTGCAGATTTCGGATTGTGGAAAGCAGCCGCCCTTCGTCGGCGGAAGCAAAATCCTCCAAGGCAAGCCGTAGTGACGTCACGGCATTTTCGAGGAGACTCACAGGAGGCGCGCTCATGTAGAGGTTCTTGGCAAACGATCTGCGCTTTTGACTGCCTCAATGAAGGCTGGCATGTCCCCCAAGCCCTTCAGCACGCTCGGCACCAGGACGATATTCGATGGCTTCATCAGGCGGCGAAAATGGTCTTTCAGGTCCGCCAACGGTATGTCCTCGATCCGAAGCTTCTGACCTAATCCGACATCGTCGATGTGATCCACCTTCCATCCTTTTTTGTACGCGCTCGGTTGCTTCGCCAGTACGCCCTTCATCGTTGCGGCTGCGATCTCCTTTAGATTCATCGCCATCGTCACCGGAACTCCATTGTTCGCGAGCGCCAGCTCCACATCTCGCATCGTGAATGCTGTGCCGGACGCAAACGCGTTGACGATCACCCAGTGCGCAGGACTATTATCGCAGGGAGCGAGCAATCGCCCCGACTCACGATGTTGCAGCAGGTCCCCGATATCAGCGGCCTGTTTTCGGACCAGCAACGGAAGGTTCTCGCGGTCAGCCCACGCATCGATCAGCGCGTCCCAGTGCGCAGTCACATCGACTGCAAGGCGAGGCCGCATCGGCGAGTTCGCATAGGCCACCGCTAACGCCTCGGCGGCGCGCGAGATCTCGGGCGGGAGTGGCACGGGACATTTCGGGAGCATGTCGGAAGTAACGTAAATCATCCGCACGCCGTTTCACGCGCGATCAGCGGCACGCACTGCGGCGCGCGAGAAGGCCTGCTGGGATTCTTGCGCTTACTCCAGATCAAACGCAAACCGGACAGTACGATTCTATCGCTCGCTGCGCGATAGGTCGGTTTGCGTGGTCATGTCAGACTGCTTCGATCGGTTCCGGGTTGCGAAGCAGAGGCGCACCGGTGCGCTCCTGCACGTAATCGAAATCGATTCCGGGGCTCAGTTCGACGAGCCGAAATCCGTTCGGCGTGACTTCGATCACGGCGAGATCGGTGTAGATGCGGTTCACGACGGCCAATCCCGTCAGCGGAAAGGTGCACTTTTGCACGAGTTTCGCCTCGCCCTCCCTGGTGCAATGCTGGGTGATGACGAAGATCGACTTCACGCCCGCGACCAAGTCCATGGCGCCGCCGACTGCGGGGATGGCGTCGGGCTCGCCCGTGGACCAGTTGGCCAGATCGCCGTTCTGCGCGACCTGGAGCGCGCCGAGCACGCAAAGATCCAAGTGGCCGCCGCGGATCATGGCGAAGCTGTCCGCGTGATGAAAGTACGCGGCGCCCGGCAGCGCCGTCACGCGCTGTTTGCCCGCATTGATCAGCTCGGGATCGCCTTCGCCGGGCCTGGGCGCGGGGCCCATGCCGAGCATGCCATTTTCTGTGTGGTAGATGAGCGAGCGGCCCTCCGGCACGAACTTGGCGACCAGCTCCGGAATGCCAATGCCCAGATTCACATACGAGCCGTCGGGAATGTCCTGCGCCAGGCGCTGCGCCATCTCCTCGCGCGTTCGCCCGATGACCGGCGGCTTCGTCATGGGTAGGACGCTCCTGCCTCGACGAGTTCCGATTCGTGGGCCGGGTTGGCGATGGCGACGACGCGATCCACGAAGATCCCGGGCGTGACGATCGACTCGGGGTCCAGCTTGCCCGGCTCGACGACCTCGGCGACCTGGACGATCGTGACCTTGCCCGCCATCGCCATCGGCGGGCCAAAGTTTCGCGCCGTCTTGTGGTAGAGGATGTTGCCGTGGGTGTCGGCGACCCGCCCCTTGATGAGCGAGAAGTCCGCGCGGATGCCGTGCTCAAGCAGATACTTTCTGCCGCCGAATTCCCGGGATTCCTTGCCTTCCGCCAGCGGCGTTCCCACCGCGGACGGCGTATAGAACGCCGGGATTCCAGCTCCGCCGGCGCGGATGCGCTCCGCGAGCGTTCCCTGAGGAACCAATTCCAATTTCGTGCGCCCGCTTCGGTAGAGCTCGGGGAAGACGGTCGAGTTGGCGGTGCGCGGAAACGAACAGATGACCTTGGAAACGCGGCCCGCCTTGAGCAGCGCCGCGAGGCCGACCTGGCCGCTGCCGCAGTTGTTGCTGATCATCGTCAGATTCGTGGCGCCCTGGTCGATCAGCGCGTGGATGAGCTCGATTGGACTGCCCGCTTCGCCGAAACCACCGAACATGATGGTGGCGCCGTCGAAAATGTCCGCGACGGCCTCGGCCGCGCTCGCCACCCGCTTGTCGATCATTCGGCGCCTACAAGAGCGGCTTGAAGAGCGCCGATACTCGGCGCCTGTCCGGCAGCCGTGGCGCGACTCGGCGCCTGTCCGGGAGCCGCCACCCGCGCGTAGTCGTACAAGCCGGCCTCGTCGAACAGAACGCGGTCCTCGTAGTCGTCGAACCAGAGCGCCTCGGGGTTGCGGCCGACGATGCAAACCTTGCCGCGGTCGGGCGCGCTGCCGGCGTTCCGAAGAATCTTGAAGATCAAGACGCCATTCTCGCTGCCCGCGAGTCCCGGTATTCCCTCGTTGGTGACCGCCGCCACTTCGGTCTTGCCTTTGTAATGGGTGATGGAAAGGCGCGCGTGGGCCTCGACGCCCGACAGACCCTTTTGCGAGGTGTTGAGAATTGTCCACGCGGTCTCGATCGGAACGTTGAACGCCTTGTAGGCGATGATGTCGCGCCCGCAGAAGAAGTAGTGATTCTCGCCGCCGGCGCGCTTGAACTCGCGCTGCAGAATGCGGAGGGCGTCCGGGTCATCGTTGATGCCCCTCATGATCGGCGCCTGGTTCTCCACGGAAAGCCAGCCGCGCGCGGCCAGGCCCCGCATTCCCTCGCCCGTCGCGGGGACCCATTGCTTGAAGCCCTGCGCGTCCTCGATGTAGTTTCCTTCCGCATCCTTGGCGAGGAACTCGTCGGGGTGCTCGAAGTGCAGCATCATGTGCAGGCCGACCTGCGGGTAGGTCTCGTGGAACCGATCGAGCATCGACAGGAAGGTGCGGTCGAAGCGCTGGGGATAGAACGCCATCTCCTTGGTGCCGATGCGGATCGACTCGACGCCGGCTTCGGCCAGCGCGCCGAGCCAGGCCGCGATCTTTGAATTGTTCAGCACCATCGGGTCGCCGCCCGAAAGCAGGATCTCGCGCAGCTTCTCGCGTCCGCTTTCGGGGTGCACGCCGCCGTTCTTCGCCACGGCCGCGTTGTGCGCCTTGATGTACGGGATGATCTCGGGAATCAACGCGAGACCCTTCTTCGCGATGGTGCCATCCTTTCGCTTGATCTGCTTGCGGGCGATCAATTCTTCGCGATAGCAGAAGCGGCAATGTGCCGAGCAGGTCGACACGACATACATGAGTCCCATCTCGTACTTGTGCAGCAGGCCCTCGACGGGGCTGTAATCCATCTGGTTCCCGGGATCCTCCGAGCCCGCAAGATCCATCGTCTCGCCGGGGTCGGCCTTGACGATGCGCTGAATCGCGGCGCTGGTCCTGGCCAGGTCGTAGTAATGGCGCGTGATCTTCACGGGCATCCGGGTTTCAAGGTCACGGTCGGTGCCCTTGAGCATTTTCAGGCGTGTCACCTCGTCCTTGGAGTAAAAGCCGAGCATGTCCTCCGGCGCCTTCTCGTTGAAGAAGGGGCCGAGCCCACTGATAATTCCCCGCTCATAGCGGGCTTCTTCGACGCTCTCGAGAAACTTCTGCTCGCGTGCGGTGGGGACGTAGGGTTGTGGCTGTGTCATCGTTCGGGCTCCATTGCGGGGAAAGAATTAATTTCGGTCGATCAGTTCGCGATTTTACGCCCAAATCCCCATCCTACAAAGGCATTTTGTGGCGAAGGTCGATCATGCGTCATTTGGAGAATTTGCAGCGCAAAGGCGGCTTCAAAGGATTCAATCTCGAAAGAACAATTTCACGCTCGGGGGGCGCAGCTTTATTTCTTCTTGAGCCGGTATTTCGGAGGTTTTTCCGTGTTTCGTTGGATTATCTTGCGGGCTTCCAAATCGAGCTTAACCGTCTCGCCATACCAACTGATATTTCCGGTAAATTTTCCCTTCAATCCCTTATTGAGCTGGGTGAACAAGTCGGTGTGAGTGAGCTCTTTTTTGGCGAGGGCTGACAGGATCGCGGTCTTCACCGCGTCGTACTTCTGCTTGTCGATGTTTTTCCCGCTTTTCCCCAACGGGTGCTTGGTCAGTATTTTTTTGTCCTTCATCGTTGTTCGCCTTTTTCCTTGGGTTTTGGATCTTGGGATTTGGCCGCAGCCACCGCTTCATCGGGGGTGGCGGCGGCGCGGCCGCACGGAATCTTAAATCCGTTGGCGGCGAGGATGGCCTTGCCTTGATATTCGTTAAGTCGTGCCATGACCGGCTGCTATTTCCACGATCCTGACCAACTTTCAAAAC
>JBAPMH010000319.1:0-1907 GCA_049278515.1 Chthoniobacterales bacterium | reverse complement strand
TCCAACGGGGCTGAGATCGGAAATTGCCGGAGAAATCATGAGAGACCGTATGTGGGATTTTGCATGTGGGATGGATAGCGGGAACAGCTTTCAAGGTTCATTGGGAGACTTCAACAATCGATTGTACCATCATGACGGTCCCGGAGGCGGCAGTGGCGGCGATGGCGGTGGCGCTCCTATCGGCGGCGCTGCGGGCAAGGGCGCCGGAAGCGGAGGAGGCATAGTCCCTCCTTCGCCGCAACTAGTGGGTAAGATGTACGCGGCGCACCAGCAGAACGTCGAAGAAGCGAAGAAGCTCAAAAACTGGGACCATCTTTCTGGAAATACATACAGAAAAAATGAATTTGCTACTGCTGTCTATCAAACGGGGACGGGCCTGACACTGAGTAAACCACAGAAAGGCTATTGGCAAGACGGGGTACCAAAATCCGAAGTCCCCGGTGGAGTCGGGCGCGTAGCCGGGGTTCATGTTCATGTGACCGGGAATGGCAGACATTTGCTTTGGGATCGCGATATGGCAACTCAAAACAATTACATTTCGGGTACAGGTAGTATTTTTGCTCCTGGTAGGCTCGAGATATTTGTCCCTTCCCAAATACAAGGGGTTCCTGGTGCCTATTTCCACACCGACGATGGCGTACGTCTAGTTCCTGGTCGTTAGCTAAAAATAATGAAAACGCTTATACTGTTTTGTTCGATTGCCTCCTTCAGCCTTGTAATCTTTGCTGGAGAACTGCTAGGGGCGCACCACACAGAAGATCACTTAGTGCCATTCCGCCCCTCAGTGTACGACGAGATACGTCCCTCAGTGTATAAAAAACTGTTTCTCACCCAAGCCGACTGCGGCCGCATGTTAGAGTTTCCGCAAGACCGTGACCGCGGAGAGTCAGTGGTATCTGTATATTGTGACAAGTCTTCGGGCGACGAGCAATGCCATGTCACGCTGACGAAGGCGATGAAAAACATCGGATACATTAGGGACGATAATCTGCGCGAGTTTCCCGTAGCATTAATTGAAAAAGTGCGCGTGCTCCGCACAGATGCTTCGATCCCATCCTCTACGGCACTAGCCATTCGTGCAGCTTGGACGAAAATGCTTCATAACATTAAACCGCGTCGACCAGACAATTCTGTGGTGTTGGACGGAGAGAAGATCGAGTTTTGGGTCGCGCCGAAAGACGGTAAGTCATTGAAAGGTGAAATACCTGACAGACCGGGAAAGCCGGTCATCGCTTTCGTGCGATTGGGACGGTTGCTTGCAGCGTACTGCGAGGCACCGCGGTCCGCACGAGCGCTGATGATCGGCGATATCGGGCGGCAAGCGAATGCTGTTTCAGCGTTCGGGCATTAGAGAGGAGACAGGTCAGCGAAGGCCGCGGCGGGGGTCAGTCATATGGGGCTTGCACTGATTTCTCGGACAGTGATGGCGAAACTATCCCTTCATCATCCGAAAAAGGAGACGGACAATCCGCTCTATCCCAAGCGAGGCGACCATTTTTATTACGACGCGCTGGGGAACCGGACGGGGTGGAACGAGGTGGCGAGCCGGGGAATGATGCTGTTCCAAGGCAAGAGCAATGGGCTCAACCAATATTTGAGCTGGGAGAACATCTATCCCAATCCGCCGCAGCATTGGGGGTCACCGACAAATTACGATGACGACGTGGGCGGGGGGTGGGGCGCGCCGGGAGCGGCCAACGGAGTGCTTATGCAGGATGGGTGGATCACGGCGGGTTATAACGCGCTGAACCAGCCGATTCAGATCTGGAGTCCGTTCTATTGGGCGACGACAAATTGGATGTGGTTCGGGTACGATCCGCTGGGGCGTTGCGTGAAACGATGGGTAGGTCCCTCTGGTGATCCCAACACCACCACCGCGGCGACCTACTTTTATTACGATGGGAGCA
>JBAPMH010000318.1:0-2729 GCA_049278515.1 Chthoniobacterales bacterium | reverse complement strand
CGATTAAGACGGCGATTGCAAATCGCCGCTCCTTGAAGCGCAAGGCGCGAACCTGCTTTGCCTTTCGAGGCGGAGCGCTCGATCCACCTTAAACGCCTTGTGCCGGAGGGGGCGCGCCGTCGCGCCGGGAGAGGCAAAGCAAGAATATCGCCGGAGCCGGGATCACCGATCCCGGCTACAACAACCGCTCCGGGATCATCGATCCCGGTTACAACAACGCTTAGTGCCGGCCGCTGATCTGCACGCCGGGATAGCGGTTCAACTGGTCCGCTATCGGCGCGTTCCCGTTCCGCTCCATCTCTCTTTGGTCGATGGTCAGCACGTTGCCGTGCCGGGTCATCGTGATGATGTTGCGTTTCTGGATCTTCTGTTTCAGATGCGACCCGGTGACCGTCACGTATTCGTAATCGGCGTTGTCTGCCTGGGTTTTCTCTTCCACCACCGGCTTGCCGGCCATGGCCGAGCCGAGCGTGAGCGCCCCAATCGTTGCACTCAATAGTAACCGTTTCATGCGAGGAAAATACGGCTCCGGAAGGGTGGGGTCAAACGGGCAAAGGTAACAGCGGTGTTACCGGCTTTTATAATCTTGCTCGTGCTCGTGCTCGTGATCGGCTTTTCCTGTTCGATTGGGATTCGAGCACGAGCACGAGCACGAGCACGAAGAGCAGGATTGGGGAGGGGCGGGGCTCGCCCGTTTACACTCGAATGGCCGATGCTACGTTATCGCTTCGATGACTCAAAATCCGCCATTTCCGTCGCCTGAAGAACTCAAGGCGAAGCTGTCCGAATTCATGAAGACGAATTTCGGCGACAAAGTTTCATTCGCGACCTACACCGAGCCGGAGCCGGCGGAGGCCGAAGCCGGCGCCGAGGAGAAGCCGAAACCGCCGGCCGGGGAGCCGTTCGTTTTTGATTTCCTGCCGCGCGATATCAAGGCGCACCTCGACCGGTACGTGATCAAACAGGACGAAGCGAAAAAGGTGCTCTCGATCGCGGTTTGCGATCATTATAACCACGTCAATTATCAGCGCCGGCTGGAATCGGAGGATGCGGCCCGGGCGAGCGAGACGGAATATTCGAAGCAAAACGTCATCCTGGTGGGCCCGACCGGGGTGGGGAAGACGTATTTGATCAAGCACATCGCGGAGCTGATCAAGGTGCCGTTTGTGAAAGCGGACGCGACCAAGTTCAGCGAGACCGGCTACGTGGGGGGCGATGTCGAAGACCTGGTGCGAGAGCTGGTCGATAAAGCTGACGGCGATGTGGAGCTGGCGCAGTTCGGGATTATTTACATCGACGAAATTGATAAGATCGCGGCGGCGGGGAACATGACCGGCCGGGACGTGAGCGGGCGAGGGGTGCAAACAACCCTGCTCAAGCTCATGGAAGAAACCGAGGTGCCGGTGCGGAGCGCGAACGATTTGCAGGCGCAGCTCCAGGCGGCGTTCGAATTCCAGCGGCGCGGCGGGAAAACGAAACGGGAGACGATCAGCACCCGCCACATTCTTTTTGTGGTGAGCGGTGCGTTCGAGCGGCTCAAGAAGCAGGTCGCCCGGCGTCTGACCCAGGGCCAGATCGGGTTCAACCCCAAGCCGCGGCCGGTGATGGACAATGAATTGTTCCAGTTCGTCGAGACCCAGGATTTCATCGAGTACGGGTTTGAGCCGGAGTTCATCGGACGGCTCCCCGTCCGGGTGGTCTGTGAAGAGCTGGCCGCGGAGGATCTCTTTCAGATCATGAAATTCTCGGAGGGAAGCATTCTCAAGCAATATGAGCGCGCTTTCCGCGCCTACGGGATCGAGATCAGTTTCGAGGATGAAGCGTTGCGGCTGATGGCGGAAGCGGCCGCGAAGGAGAAAACGGGGGCGCGCGGTCTTCTCACCGTCTGGGAGAAGCTGTTTCGCGATTATAAATATTACCTGGCGGGGTCGGGGTTGAGCCAGCTGCGGGTCTCAGCGGAGCTGGTTCGCGAGCCGAAAAAGGTGCTCGACCGGCTGAGGGCGGAAGGGCACCGGCAGGAGGAAGCGGCCCTGGAAAAAGATGCGCGGACTTTCGCGGAGGAATTCCAGAAAACGCACGGGCTCGAGATTGTCTTTGACGATGCCGCCATCGCCCGGTTAATCGAGCGGGCCCACGCCGAACGGATGACGATGGCCGAGCTTTGCGCCCATTTGTTCAAGGACTACCAGTTTGGACTCAGCCTGATCCAAAAAAACATGGGCCAAAAAACCTTTGTCCTGGGCAGGGAAGCGATAGATGCGCCCGATAAGTTCTTGAGCGAACTGGTGGTTCAGTCTCACTATCCACTTGCGTCCGCGGCAAAGAATTGAAACCAGTCCCTAGATGAAACGGCATCTGATCACAGCATTTATTGTCGGCCTCGTGGTGGCCGGGCTGATTATTGGCCTGCACCTGGGCGGCTGGCTGATCGGGCCGGAGCTGGCGATCGCCGATTTTATTTCCCGCTGGGGAGAGACCACGAAGCAGGTGCCCGCTCTCTGGCACTTTGTGATTGCCGCCATGCTGTCGATCGGGGTCGCGCTCGTGACCCTGGCCACTTCGCGGCGCGCCTGGACGAGCGGGCTCGCCGGGATTCTGCTCGTCGAGCTGATTGGAGTCGCGTGGATTTGTTCGCTTTTCCAGGTCTTCTTCCAGCCGCTCCTGGCGATGCTGGCGGTGGTCCTCGGTTTTCTGGCGCCGCTGGCCTACGTTTGGTTGGAGGCCAGGCT
>JBAPMH010000317.1:0-6328 GCA_049278515.1 Chthoniobacterales bacterium | reverse complement strand
CGAGATGATCGCGCAATTCTTCCAGGCGCCGGATGCGGCGCAGAATTTCGGGCATTTTCAGCCGCGCGCCCACCGCTTCGGTTTCACGTTTCGCACTGGGCAGCTCGCGGCGCTTGTTTTCCGTGTTGGCTCGGAGCACATCCGACCACCAGAGAAAGAGAATCTCGACGAGCCCCGCGCGGCGGCGCATGTACTGACTTTCGGTCAGCGCCTTGTAATAATCTTCCCGATCATCGAGCCAGGCGCCGTCGGTCGTATTCCGGTAGCGCACCTCGTCTCGCTTCAACGCGGCCGCATTCTCCTCCTGGATCGTCTCGCGAATCTGGCGGAGCAGACGATGGAATCCGCCGGCTAGTTGATAAGCCGGCTGGATCCCCTGCCCTTTCGAATTCGCCGTCTCTCCGAGGAGACCGATGAGTTCCGTTTCCTCAGCCGAAAGCGCCGCCTTTTCCTTCGCCGCCAGCGGGACAGCCACGCAACGGGAAAGGATGGTGTCCGGCAACACCTCGGGCATGGCGCTGAGTAAAATGAGTAACGAATCTTTCGGCGGTTCCTCCAAGGTTTTGAGGAACGCATTCGCGGCCTGGGGCTGAAGCCGGTCGGCCTCGGCAATGATGGCGACTTTGCGGTGACCGGTCGCGCTCCGCATCTGCAGGGCGTGTTCGAGGGCGCGGACCTGGTCGATCACGATCCGGCGCGATTTCGATTCGGGCTCGGCGAGATACACGCCGGGCGGCGGAGACGCGAACACGTCCGTCGATTTGGCTCCCGAAACCAGATTCGAAAGGTCGGACGCCAATCCGCGCTTGCCGCTGCCTGGCGGTCCGGAAATGAGATAGGCATGGCCGAGGCGACCTCGTTCGTGAGCCCGACTCAAATACTCGAAAGCGCCGTTGCGGGTGAAGGCCATGTTAGATTTTCGATTTGCGATTTGCGATTTGCGATTGAAGGCAAGCGGAGACGGCTTCCCAAATCCGAGCTTCGATTGCTTCAATTGATTGGGCGCCGTCGATCACGATGAAGCGGTCCGGCTCTTTTCGCGCGAGTTCGCGGTAGCCTTCACAGACGCGCTCGTAGAATTCGACCGGTTCCTGTTCCATCCGGTCTTTCACTTCGACCGGACGCACGCGGCGCAGCATCCGTTGCCGCGCGCTCTCGAGGTCGATGTCGAGAAGGAAAGTCACGTCCGGACGCGCGTCGCCGGTGGCGAAGGCATTCAGGGTTTGAACGATCTCCGGCGCAAGCTTGCGCGCGACACCCTGATAGACGGTTGTCGAATCGAAGAAGCGATCGGAGATGACCACGGTCCCCTGTTCCAAGGCGGGGGCAATAGTTTCGCGGACGAGCTGGGCGCGGCTGGCTTCGAAGAGGAGAAGTTCCGCCTCTGGCGTCATGGCAAAGCTTTCCGGAGCGAACTGCAAGAGGTCGCGGATTTTTTCCCCGATGGCGGTGCCGCCAGGCTCGCGGGTGATGAGCGTCCGGATTCCCTGTTGCTCGAGGCGCGCCGCGAGCCGAAGCGCCTGGGTGGATTTCCCGCAGCCTTCCGAGCCTTCAAAAGTAATAAACGCGCCGCGAGACATCCAGCGAGTCTGAAACAAAGGTGACCGGTTGTCGAATCGCAGGCCGGCGCGCCGTAGAGATGGGGCTGTGAGCCCAGCGACTCAAACGGCCAGATGCTGCCGAACCTGCCGGTCGAGAATCTCCGCGAGTTCTTTTACGGACGCTTCTTTATCCCCAATACTCTGGACGCGAATGAAGACGGTGCCGCGGGTAAAGCAGACGTCGGTTTGCACCTCCGCATGACCGGCGAAGCCGACATCGCCCACCTCGATTCCCTTTTCTGAGGTGGCCGGCAAAGTGGGGGCCATCACCGTGGTGAGAAAATCGACCAAGGCCTCATGGGCCTCTTCCGGCGTCTGGTGCTCGATCACGGTCACGGAAAACAAGACCTGCGGGTCGTCTGCTCGGTGGTAGAAGTCGATGTAGGCGTTGCGATGATCGGGCAAGGCTCGCCGGCGTTCGAGCAGGAAAGGCCGGACTTCCGCCTGTTTTGGCACGAATCCCCTTTTCTCCGCGAGCGGGCGGGCGACAGGCGTAAGGGGCCAAGCCGCAAAGCCGTAACGTTCTTTGATCGCGCTTCGAAATTCCATTTAGATTACCCTCCGTCTGCCGTTCTGGGTGTCGGGATTTGGCGCCGTCCAGGGTCCCTGTTGGACGCAATTGCCGATTCCGGCGGCGCTGTTTTGCGCCAAGCGCTCCCGATAGCTCATGGCCGTAAACGGCGTCGGGATTGGAAAGGTCGGTGGCGAAGTAAGCGTGGTAAACAGCATGTTTGTCGGCAAGATCGGCACATGACCCGATCCCGGCCACGTCCAGGGATTGCTACTGCTGTCCACTTCCAGACAAGCGTCAAAGACCGCCGCCGCGGCGCCCGCTCCGGTCCATCCGACTTCGTGATAAGAAAATCCATTGTTGGGCGGAAACGGATAGGCCCAGGTAGTTCCGCCGATAGCGATGATCTCATTGCAAAGGAATCCACCTCCTCCGCTCGGGTACATCGTCCACTCGGTTAAGTTGCAGCCGACGGCATCGGCAAAAGTCGAAACGATGGTGGCGCAGTCCGTGCAATTCACGATCCTCGGTCCTCCACCCCCTTTCAGGAATTTGACAAAGTTCGAGCAGAGAAAGGACGACGATCCGTTGTAAACCTGAGTATAGGCAGATGCTCCCCGGTTCGTATCGTAGGTTAGGCCGATCCCGCTGTAGACCTTCTGGGTAATTGCCGCGGCCGCATCGATCGCATTTGCCTTGCCGGCCGCCCACACGCAGGCGTAATCGAGAACATCTGCCCACGGCGTTTGCGTATTCGGCAATCCCGCCGCAGGCAGCCAGGGCATCGTCGGCAGGGCCAGGATGGAGTAAATACGGTGAACGCTGTTAGCAATGGGTGTCCAATTCCCGGCGCCGACCTGGTACGACCAACTCCAGGTAATGTCCTGCAATTGAATCCCGCCGGCTGCCAGCGTTTGGTGATTGAGGGGGATCGTGACGAACTCCGGCACCGACACTCCATTGACGAAGTTGACGGTGATCGGATCGATCGTTCCGAGGATGCCGCCACCAGTCGCCTGGACCCGAGCGGTCGTCGCCGCGTTGGTGTTGATCATGAACTTCGCCTGGATGTTGACGGTGGCCCCTGCCACGTTGGCCAGGGAGTAGGCGGCAGGCGAGTCCGCGGCGACGGTCTTTCCCTTTGTCCATTCAGGGATTGGGACCGCGGTGCTGTAGTTTCGCCGCAGATTCAGGCCATCGGTGATCGAGGTCGGGTCGTAATTGAACTTGATCGCCGCCAAATCGACGACCGGCAGCGGGCTGCACGACGCGGGCTTCTGCGAGAGGGTGTAGATGAGGAGCGCCGCCGTGGCGACGAGCGATGCGATCACGTCGGCCGCCCCCACCCCGACGAAGATGAGCACCAATCGGGCGACGCACCGCAGAATGGTCCAAAAACTGACTTCCACGATCAACTTGAACAACCCGACCAGAAAGCCCTGGCTGTTGAGGGTGGTGAGAATGTTGAAGATCACCGTCGCCGTGACGGTTCCCGATGCGATTAGAGCCATGACGCGCGGGTTCCGGATGATTCGAAGGATATAGTTCTGAGCGCCCGTGGTGAGGTAACAGCGGATCGCAAACAGCGCGTCGACCGCGCCCGATATGATGACAAAAACAAGCTGAATCCACCAAAAGGTGCAGTCGTCAAAGCTGGCCGTCAGCCCGCGGTAGGCAATGTAAGATCCCTGGCGGGCAGAATGGCAAATAAGGAAACGCTCGCCATCCAGCCGATGCGTCGTAAAACGCAGCGGCAACGACGCCGGATCGGTTTGCGCAAGGTCGAGGTACCTGCGCCACGCCTGCTGGACGCGTTCCTGGCCGGCCGGCGCTCCGGCGAAAGAGAGGACATCGGCTTTCATGGCCGCATCCAACGTCGATCGGTTCGCGGCCAGAAACGCACTCAATTCCTCGCCGGCTCCCAGGCGTGCGAGCAGCTCCTCGTCCAAAGCTCCGAATGGCTCTTCGAGCGCCGCGGGAGCAGGAGGAGCGGACGAGGTTTGGGTGACCTCACTGGAAAGGAACGCTCCCTCGACGAGCGCGACCGGCTGCGAATCAACCTGATTGAGCGCCGGCGATGTCGTAAAATCGTAAATTGCCTTCAGGCCGGCCGCATCGAGAGCAGGCGGCGCCTGCATGGACGCCGCGATCTCCGCCGCGGTGAGGGCCCGGTTCCAGACGTCCACTCGGGCGATAAAACCTTGAAACGCCATGTGGTCGTCATCGGCTCCGCAGAGGCCCGAGCCGATGAGCAAGTTGCTCACGTTTCGCACCAGCGGGATCGGCCCGAATTGGCCGCTCGCCGAGGCGACGCCCTGGACATACACGGTCAGCGTGTTGCCGTCGAATGTCGTCGCCACGTTGGTCCACTTCCCCAGCGGGACGACGGCGGTCGAAACAAGCGTATTGGCGGTGACATTCGCGCCACGTTCCGACACCACTTGGAAACCAGAAGCGCTCTGCTGGAGGTACAAGGCCATGCCCGTATCGGTAAACATGTCGGCATTGGAAAACACCACTTGCTGCGCGTTGAATGAGGAGTTGAGGTATACCCATGCCTGGACGGTGTAAGAGTCGACCTGATGCCCACCGGGATTGACGTATTCCTGATTTACCGGACGCGCATAAGCGGTGTTACTGAGGCACAGAGCGGGGCTGAACGTTTGCATCACCGCCCCGCCTTCCAGTTGGATGGCGAGCTTTTTCGGTCCCAGGTCGACCGGAGGCGCCTGGGTGAAGTCGAACCAGGCGGCGATGTTCGTCATTGCCGGGCTATTGAACATGTTGTCCAGCACGGCGTCGGCGCTGAGCACATTATTGTAAAGGCGGACCGTTTGAACCAGGGCCTGGAGATCGCAAGCGATATCAATCGGATTCTGATTTGTAACACCTGTCCCAGAGATGCTCTGCATCGTGTTGAACTGGCCGTCGATATAGAGATAGACGCTGGCCCCGTCGAAGGCCGCGCACAGGTAATGCCAGTCTTCGTCGTCGAGGGCGCTGATGTTCGGATCGGACTGCACCGCATTGTAGCCCTGGATTTGAAAGACGAGCGCATCTCCGATAATGCCGAAGGTGAACACGCCCTCCTGCATGAGAATCGACGCCTGCGAACACAGCCCGTTGAACTTGATCCACGCGTCGATCGAAAATGGCACAGTCCCGTTCAGGGCGAGACCGATGTTGCCCGAGACCTGCGCGTGGGAGAGCGCGGACACCTTCATCACGGTGAAGTTGCCGTTGTATGCCGAGCCGTTGGACATCAGCGCATTTCCTCAGCCCAGGTTCTCGACATAGATCGAGCACTCGCCGAGCAGAATAAGGGATGTGGCCGTAGCTTCCTTCTCGCCGGGGCGCACGATCAAATATTCGCGGATGACAGACAATTCCAACTCGTCGGGCGTGGACGAGGGCACCTGATAGTAGGTGAGGCTGAGGCGGCTGTTCGCCGGAAAGGGCTGCCCATTCGGCGAGGTCATCGTGGCCGTCAAGGTGGTGGTAATATTGCCCGGGATGAATTGCTGAAACCCGGTGATCTGATTACCCTGACCGTCCGGAGCGGGCAGGGTTCCGGTCCAGTTGAACTGGCACCGCAAATCGGTGCACTGCACCTGCAGACCGGTATTCGTGGGATAGTTGTTGCCACTGGCGGCCTTGAGTTGAAAATAATAATAGCCCGAGGACTGATTCATGTTCCCAAAGACATACGACATCACCTGTTGAACAAGCGTGTTCGGGAGCACGCTGATATTTCTCCATCCAACCGCCGGATTGTTCTGCACCCAGCTAGCGAACGCCGCATTGGATGGAAAGCTCGCCGGAACGCTGACCTGGTGATTGGGAGTAGTGACGATGGCAATGAAACAGTAGTGATCGTTGCTGGCCGGGGGCAGCCCTGTTAAAAGGAAGGCCAGCTGTCCGAGCAGAATATCGTTGGGATTGGCCTGCGTATTGCCGGCCTGGTTGACAAACGGAACCGAACTCTTCCCGGTCCCCGTCAGGACGGCCACCCATTGGGCCGGCACGAGCAACAACGAAGCCTTGGCATAATTCAGCGCCACCGTCCCGGATTCCGTTCCCGTCGGCTGGAGATTCTTTGCCCGCAAGAAGATGTTATTCTGACCCGAGTTGATGATCGGCTTCCCCTGGTCAGGCCCGTTGTAGGTACTAATCGCCTGGGCGATGGTGAAAAGGCCATTTTGATAGGGGATGATGT
>JBAPMH010000316.1:0-6659 GCA_049278515.1 Chthoniobacterales bacterium | reverse complement strand
GCGCCAGGACGCGGTCGCGCCGGAGACGAACGATGAGGCCGTCGTCTGGTTTCCGCCACGCGCGCGCTTGCGCGAGCAATTGGTCGAGCCGGGCCAGCGCCCTGTCCGTGCCTTCAAAGCGGCGGCGCGGATCCGGCGGCGTCACATCGTGCCCCCAGCGGATCAGTTCGCCCGCCTGACTCGCTTGCACCGCAATCGGCACCGGCTCCAGGTAGGACGTCGCCGCCGTCGGCGCCCCGAGCTCCGCGAGCACGCCCGCCATCGCGCCCATCGCTTCGCGATTCTCTGGCTGCAAACGAAGCGCCTGCCCATAGGCCCGCAAAGTTCCAAAGCGATCTTTACCGCGGAGCGAAGCGTAGCCGAGCGCCAGCCAGATCTCGGCATCTGCCGGCTGGTTTGCCGTCCACGGCTCGAGCAGCGCCACCGCTTCCTTGGTGTTCCCCTGGTCGGCGAGGACCAGTCCGAGCAACTTGGTCCAGGTTGAATCGGTCGGGAACCGCTGCTGCGCGGTTCGCGCCCAACGCTCCGCTTCCGCAAACCGCTTCTGGTCGCGATACGCCCGGATGACGGGCCCGAGGACATACTCCGGCGGCTCATCGCCGCCCGTCTTCTCAAAAGCATCCGTCGCCTCTCGATTCCGGCCTGCCCAGGTGAGAATGATGGCGAGGTCATACGCTACGAGGGCGTCATTCGGATCGGTCGCAAGCAACTCGCGTAGCGCCGCGATCGCCGTTTCGGTCTCACCTTCCCTCGCCAGTGTAACCGCTTCTTCTCGCGTGATGGGCGCCGCTTCGGCCAACCGACCCGCTACGAAGGTCAGGCCTGCAATCACAACGCCCACGCTGCGGAGATGTTTTCGACCCCACATCGGCGTTAACTAGCGAGCTGCATTCCGGAACGTCCTTGCACTCGATCATGTCCGGCGGCCGTTTCGCGCGCCTATTGGACCTTGGTCTTATCGGCCGCACCTCGGTGGGTCGCATGCTGCCTTGCCCCATGAGGGGTGGACCAAAGTCCAATATCCGGGTCGCCCGGTTTCTCCCATCGTGAGCGAAATCATGTCAGCCAATCATTTTGACTTCGCGGGCAAAGTGGCGCTCGTCACCGGTGGCGGCAGCGGGATCGGCCGTGCCACAGCTCTCCTCTTTGCCCGGCACGGCGCCAGAGTGGTCATTGGCGATGTGAACCGGGGAGGCCGCGAGACGGTGGCGATGATTACAGCGAAGGGCGGCACAGCCCTCTTTGTCCAGACCGATGTCCGCAACGCGGGGCAGGTGCAGAATCTTGTCGCTACCGCGGAGAAAACCTACAGCCGATTGCACTTCGCGTTTAACAATGCTGGCATCCTTCCCGCCGGGGCTTTGCTCGCCGACTTGGAGGAAGCCGCGTTCGACCAGGTCCTGTCCGTCGATTTGAAAGGCGTGTTCCTTTCGATGAAGTATGAAATTCAACACATGCTCGGTGCCGGCGGCGGCGCCATCGTCAATAACGCGTCGATCGCGGGAATGATCGCCGAGCCTGGCATTAGTTCCTACGTGGCAGCGAAGCATGCCGTGATTGGATTATCGAAAGCGGCCGCGCTCGAATACGCGAGCCAGGGAATCCGGATCAATGCACTAGCGCCCGGACTGGTGGAGACCGCCATGACCAGACATTGGTTCAAGGATGAGAAAACCCGCAAGACACTATTGGGCAATACCCCGATGGGCCGCGCCGGCCGGCCTGAAGAGATCGCAGAGATGGTCCTCTTTCTCTGCTCGGACGCAGCCTCCTTCGCTACCGGACAAGTGTTCGTCGTGGATGGCGGCTATACCGCGCATTGAGCGGTGTTTCCTTTCCTTCCTGCTCATGATCCTGATCTTACTCCTGATCCTTTGAGCAAGCGTCGGCCGTTCGGAAGATCATGAGAAGGATGAGATGGAGAACGATCCCTCTGAAACGGCGTAAGCCTAAAGTCCCATAGTCCGCGCCGCGCCGGTCTGTTGTTCTGAGGAAGAATTCTCTTCTCTAATCATGAAACGAACGACCCACAAACTGGTTTTAATTGCGATCCTGGCCCTTACCAACTCAACCTTCGCCTCTGATCCCGCCACACCCTCAGTTTCACCCGACGAGGCTCTAAGTCGTCTCAAAGCCGGCAACGACAGTTTCGTCAAGAGCAAGGACAGCGCGAGCAAACCGGTCGCAGCCCGGCGTGCGGAAACGGCAAAGGGCCAGAATCCATTTGCCACGATTGTCGGGTGCGCCGATTCGCGAACCGCGCCGGAAATTATCTTTGATCAGGGGATCGGCGACCTCTTCGTCGTTCGCACCGCAGGTAACCTGGTGGACGACTATGCCCTCGGAAGTATCGAGTACGCGGTCGAGCATCTGGGCGTCCGGCTCATCGTTGTCCTGGGTCACGAACGTTGTGGAGCGGTGACGGCGGCGCTCGCCAGTGCCTCCGCCCCAGGCCATGTCAATGCCTTGGTCCGCGACATTCAGCCGGCCGTCGCCGCGACCAAGGGAAAAGAAGGCGACTCACTTGCCAACGCCATTCATGAGAATGACGCGTTAGTCGCGGCAAAGATTCGGAAGGAAGCTCAACTTGGCGAGCTCGCGTCTCAGGTGCGAGTCGTCGAGGGCTATTACGACCTCGATACAGGCAAGATCGAGTGGGCGGCGAAGTAAGCCAGCCCGAGCCGATTCCTCCGTCGGAGGTACGACCAAGGTCCAATATGCCGGCAGTTGCTCGTCGACGAAGCTTTCGTCCGAAACCACAAGAAAAAACTAATCACCACACATGAAACGAAGACTCATTCAGCTCAGCTCAACTGTAACGATGGCCATCCTGTTTGCCGGTCTTGCCCAGGCCGGCGAAACCTATTCTGCTCCACCACCGCCTCCGGAAATCTTCGGGTCGGGCTGGTATGGGGCGCTCGATATCGGCGCGAACATTTTCCAGGATCGCGGGGACGTCAGAGTTTTCCAGAACGTCTTTGGCGACACGCTCACCCTGGATCCCAACAATGACACCGGCTTCTTTGGCGGCATTAAGATCGGCTACGTTTTTGGAACGGGCTCGGTTCGTTTCGCCCTGGAAGAAGACATGTTTTACAACGGATGGGATACCGGCTGGGATTCCACGTTAGTGGTCGGCGGCGTTACCACGACCGGCACCACGAGCGTCAGAATCAACACCGGCGCTTTCATGACCAACGGTCTGATAAAATTCAGTAATGGAAAATTCCAACCGTACATTGGCTTCGGCATCGGCGCTTATTATGGAGAATCCGCCGGGGGAAATTTCGGTCCCTTTAACGTTGGCGGAGGATCGAGTCATGCCGATTTCGCGTGGCAGGCAATCGCCGGCACGGATTTCTATCTGAACACAAAGAACAGCTTGTTCGTGGAATACAAATTCCTTGAATACACGGCTTATCCCGATCGGGGCGATACCCGCGTCCTCGGACAGCATTTGCTAGGGGCCGGCTGGCGTTTCCATTTCTAAACGAATTTCGTTTCCAAGGGGTTAGAGACAATCGGCTCCTCTTCATTGAGGAGCCGATTTGTTTTTCGGAACTCCGCGAACCTCTTGACGACGAAATGTTGCTTCAGCTCGTGCGCAAAGCCGTCACCAATTAGCGGGTAGCGCTGTAGCCACGCCGTGTTGTAGCCACGCCCCTCTGTCGGCGTGTGGAGGCTCGGTCGCAGCATCCCGCAAACAAAAGGCGACAGAGCGCCGTTGCTCCAGCGCGGGCCATAGGACCAAAGTCCAATAGCCCGATGAATGCGGGACTGAGAACCTGCGAATCAAACAACCTGGCCGGGAGAAACATTGTCCTGCCAAAAAACAAGAAGCAGAGAAAAGCATTTATGAATCATATAAAGAAAATCGGTTTGCTGTTGGTGATCTCGGGTCTGATGGCTGGGTTCGCCCAGGCGGCGGAGCCGGCGCCGGACGCCACCATTAAGTTTAGCGGTGGCTCGGCCGCGCTTGGAATCGGCTGGAGCTGGGGGAAAGGAACCCTGACCTATAAAGGGAAGGATTACCCCATCTCGGTGAAGGGACTCTCCCTCGGCAAAGTAGGAATCACCGGAGTGACCGCGAGCGGAGAAGTGGTGAACCTTAAGAAGCTTCAGGATTTCGACGGCAATTATACCGGCGTTGGCGCCGGAATCACCCTCGCCGGTGGCCGCTCGGCCGTCACCATTAAGAATCAGAACGGCGTGCGCGTCCGGGTTATTTCGACGACACGCGGCGCTGACCTCACGGTCGGGGTGGGTGGAGTCGACCTCAAAATCAAGAAATAACCAGCGAACCAGCCCGTTTCAGCGGCTTAAACGATGAACCCACCACGCCCGACTTTCACCATCCGTCGAAGAGCGATGCTGCCGCTTATCGTGCTGGGTGCGGCGTTCCTGCCGCAATCCGCGCACGCCTCCATGTTTCATGGAGAAACGCTGGATTCCATCGCCAACGGCATCTCGTGGGCCGTACTCGTAATCGCGCCGATCATCGGCATCGGCGTCTTCTGGCTGGTCCACATCCTGCCGGAAAAGATCGCTCATAAAAAACTCCATCCGCAGACCCGGGCGATCCAGTGCCTTTGTCTGCTCTCGTTAGTCTTCGGTGGAATGCTCTGGCCGTTCGCGTGGCTCTGGGCTTACAGCAAGCCGGTCATGCATAAGCTCGCTTACGGCACCGACGTGGATCCATCGCTCGCGCATGACGATGACGATCACGATCACGGCGAGGCCGTGACGGAGGAAACAAGCGAAGTGGAACAACTCCGCGCGCGCATCGCGCAACTCGAACGGCAGATCACGGGAGGGCAGTCCTAATGGAAATCATCCTGCTGATCATCTATTCGATCATCGTCTGGTTTATCTTCTTCAAGAAGAAGTGGCTGCCCTGGAATATCACCAGCCAGGTGATCGTCGTCACCATCCCGGTCATCATGCTGACGATCATCATCCTCTTTATGAACATCGTCGCGCCATCAGCGGGTGAAGTGCGGGCGATGAATTATGTCATCCCGATCGTTCCGCGTGTGACCGGGCAGGTCACCGAAGTGCCGATCGAACCGAACCGGCCGATCAAGAAGGGCGATGTCCTCTTTAAGATCGATCCGGTGCCCTTCGAGGCGGCGATGAAAGCCGCGGACGCTACCCTGACCGGGTTAGGAGATCAGCTTAAGAACACCGCGGCCAAGAAAGCTGCGTTGCTCCCACGGATCGACCTTGCGAAAAAGCGGGTCGAACAATTCACCGCGCTCGCCTCGACGGGCGCTGGGAGACGGGCCGACCTCGAACAGGCGCAAAGCGATCTCGGAAATCTGGAAAGTGAATTCCTCGCCGCCGATGCCACCGAATCGCAGGCCAAGGCGCAGATCGCCAAGGCCGAACAGGATGTCCTGAGCGCGAAATACGATCTCGACGGCACCACCCATATCGCGCCGGCCAACGGCCGCGTGGCGAATCTCGCGTTGCGGCCCGGAGTGCGCGCCACCCAGTTTGCGACCATGTCCGTCATGAGCTTCATCGAGGAGGATGATCCGTGGGTGCTGGCCTTTTATTCCCAGAACGAACTGCGCTACGTCGAGCCGGGGAACGAAGCGGAAATATTTTTGGAGATGTATCCGGGCCGCATCATCAAATGCAAGGTGGACTCGATCCTCTGGGCCACGGCCCAAGGCCAGATGCCGATCAGCGGCAACCTGCCAAACACGCTGCCGACGGCCACGGCGGAACAGCGCATCGCGGTGCGGCTGCTCCTCGACGGCGCGGACAAGGAGGTCTTTCTGGCGGCCGGCGCCCGCGGCCATGGCGCGATCTACACCGAGCACGTCAAGTTTCTGCACATTATCCGCAAGGTCTTCGTGCGCGTCTCGGCCAAGCTGGACTGGTTCGTGGCGAAGCTGCACTAGCCCATGCGTGTGAAAGCTCGAATCCTTCTCGGCAGCGCCGCGTGCCTTATCCTCGCCGGCTGCGCGCTTAAAATTCCGCCCTTCGGCGCTGACATTCTGACTGACGCGGCGCGCGACCAGATTCCCGGCCGCTGGAGCGGCAGTCATCGCCGAGGCCCGGTGGTGCCCGGCTGGATTCAAACCTTCCACGACCCGGAACTCACCCGGCTCGTCGAGGACGCCATCCTTCGCAATCCCGACCTGAGAGCGGCGGCGGCGCGAGTGGAAGCTTCGCGCCATGCGATACGGGTCGCCGCGTCGTCGCTCTATCCGCGGATCGGCGCGAAAATTCTCGGCAACCGCCAGGGCCAGGAGCTGAGTGGCGCCCTCGGGACCGATCCACCGAGCTTTGGCAGCATCCCGGGAGTGGGCGACGAAGGCGGCAGCTTGAGCGACCGAAGCGTGGATTCATCATCGCAACGCTGGGTCTATGGCGTTGCTGTCGGCGCAGGGTGGGAAGCTGATGTGTGGGGAAGGGTCCGCTCGAAGAAAGCCGCGGCGCAGGCCGAAAGCGACGCGCTCAACTACGACTACGAATTCGCGCGGCAGTCTCTCGCTGCCGCCGTGGCGCGCGCCTACTTCTCGACCATCGAAGCTTCGCAACAGGCTGCGAACGCGCAGGAGACAATGAGCTATTACGACGAAGCTTTGCAGCTCGCCGACGTGCGCAAAGAGCAGGGGCACGCGAGCGACTTTGACCTTGCCCAGATC
>JBAPMH010000315.1:0-6141 GCA_049278515.1 Chthoniobacterales bacterium | reverse complement strand
ATCCCGAGTCGCGTAGACGGCGAGGGACCTCCCAGGCGCTCACCGGTTACGCAAGACAAGGCGACAGGTTCGGCAGTGTTCGCTGCGGACGACGCGTCAACGTTTTGAGCGTGGCGCAACCTGCAACTGAGAGGTCCCTCGGCGCGCTGCGCCAGCCTCGGGATGACACGACGTTCGGGAGTTTGAGACTGAGCGGCGGTCATCTTCGTAATGCCCCATGCGGAGCACCACGCTACTTCTCGAGTTTGAACGCCACCAGGGCCAGCGGCGGCAGGCTAATCATTAATGAGTGCGTCCTCCCCTGCCAGGCATACTCCTCAGCTTCGAAGCCCCCCATGTTGCCGATATTGCCGCCACCGTACGTCTCCGCATCCGTGTTAATAATTTCGCGATAAAAACCGCCGCCCGGGACGCCAAGACGATAGCCATGTCGCACCACCGGCGTCGCGTTCACGGCGAAAACGATGACCTCGCCGTCGCGAGACCGCCGCAGGAAGGCCACGACGCTGTTTTCGGCATCGTGAAAATCGATCCATTCAAAGCCTTCGTGGGTGTCGTCAAGGTCCCACAGAGCAGGCTCACTTTTGTAAACATAGTTGAGGTGCTGCACCAGCCGGCGCAACCCGTCGTGAAGAGGGAGCCCGAGCAATTCCCAATCGAGCTCGCCATCGTGATTCCATTCGCGCCGCTGGCCAAACTCGCCCCCCATGAAAACCAGCTTTTTCCCCGGATGCCCATACATCCAGGCGTAAAACATCCGCAGATTGGCGAACTGCTGCCATTCGTCACCCGGCATCTTGTTCAACAGCGCTCGCTTCCCGTGGACCACTTCATCGTGGCTCAGCACGAGGATGAAATGCTCCTGGAACGCATACATCAACGAGAACGTGATGCTGTTGTGATGGAACCGCCGGAAAATCGGATCGAGCGACATGTAATGGAGGAAGTCGTGCATCCAGCCCATGTTCCATTTGAAACCGAAACCGAGGCCGCCCAGGTGAGTCGGGCGCGAGACACCCGGCCAGGCGGTCGATTCCTCGGCAATGGTCATGACACCGGGAAAGCGCTCGTAACAGACTTCGTTGAAGCGCTTGAGGAAATGGACCGCTTCCAGGTTCTCGCGACCGCCAAAGGCGTTCGGAATCCATTCGCCCGCTTTGCGTGAGTAATCGAGATAGAGCATCGACGCCACCGCATCCACCCGGAGGCCGTCGATGTGATATTTATCGAGCCAGAAAAGCGCGTTGCCGATGAGGAAATTGCGGACTTCGTTACGGCCGAAGTTGAAAATCAGCGTGCCCCAATCCTGGTGCTCGCCCTGGCGCGGATCCATGTGTTCGTAGAGATCGGTCCCGTCGAATTCCGCGAGCCCATGGGCGTCCTTTGGAAAATGCGCCGGCACCCAATCCATGATCACTCCGATCCCGGCCTGATGACACCGGTCGACGAATTCCCGGAACTCGTCGGGCGATCCGAGCCGGCTGGTCGGGGCAAAATAATTGGTGACCTGATATCCCCACGAGCCTTCGAAGGGGTGTTCCGCGACCGGCATCAGCTCGATGTGGGTGTAACCCATCTCGACCACATACGGGATCAGGGTGTCCGCTAATTCGAGATAACTCAGCGAACGCTTCTTCTCGTCCGATTTGCGCCGCCAGGAACCAAGATGGACCTCGTAAATGCTGAGGGCGCTTGTGTGCATCTGCCGCTCTGGACGCGATTCCATCCATCCGCCGTCGCCCCACTTGTAACGCTCCAGATCGTAAACCATCGAGGAGGTCTGGATTCCGTGCTGGCTGTAAAGCCCGAACGGGTCGCTCTTGAGCAATAAGACGCCGGCCAGAGTTCTGATCTCGAATTTGTAATGCACGCCTTCGCCGGCATCGGGCAAAAATATTTCCCACACCCCGCTGCCCAGCAGCCGCCGCATCGGATTGGTCCGGCCGTTCCAGAGGTTAAAATCGCCCACGACGCTGACCCGCTGCGCGTTCGGCGCCCAGACCGCGAAGTAAACTCCCTTCACCCCGCCGATCGTCCTTAGATGCGCGCCGAATTTTTCGTAAATCTGCAAATGATTTCCCTCGGAGAAGAGATGCAGATCGATCTCACCCATCATCGGGCCGTAGCGATAGGGATCGTGCACGATCGCCGTCGAGCCATCCGGTCTGGTCAGGTGAATTTCATACTCAACGTCGCGCTCCAGACCGGGGAGAATCGCCTGGAAAAATCCTTCGCTGAGCTGCTGGGCGGGGAAGCGCCGCGGCTCTTTCCCGGGAAGAGCGACGCCGACCTCCTTCGCGTCCGGACGAAAAATCCGGACCGCCAGATCGTCGCCCACCTGGTGCGGTCCGAGCAGCCGGAAGGGATCGGGGTGCGCGCCGGCCAGAAAAAGATTGAGCTCGTCGATGGGAAAGCCGGTTATTTCAAAGGAGCTCATGCGACAAAGATCATTTTAAGGCTTCCGGGAAGGATGTCGTGCGCCGATTTCCCGGCGGATGCAAAAATCGGGCGGTTATTTATAGATCCAAAGAAGGGCCGCGGGCAGCGCGATTCCCGCCGCCAAACAAACCGTGGCCACCATCGGCCTCTGACTAAACCGGTAGGCCATGACGATGCCGATCACGGAAGTCGCCACGAGACCGGCGGCGGCGGCGAGCATGAAATAGCGCAAAGGCGTCGGCTGCCGCCCCGGAGTGCCGGGGACATGCGCGTCCTTGTGAATGAAGGAGAGCGCGGCGAGGGCGGGCGGCGCCGTGTAGGTCTTGTCCTTCTTCGATTCGTGCCAGTTGAACAATTGCCACGCACCGGTGACCGCGAAAAAAATCAAGATCGGCGCGAAGAGACAGCCGAGATACAGGTGGAGCGCGCGGAGCGATTTCATTCAGGCGTAAGATGTTCTTGCTTACGAAATTCCGAAAGCCGACTGCTCACCCGGGGCCGTAAGGTTCCAGTTGCTAGGTGTTTTGCGTCAACTGGAACTCGTCAAAGGTTTCGTAATTACGATGACCGAGACCGCGATTACGTTTGCCGAGAATTGTGGCTTCGATTTTGCGTTGCAGAAAATCAACGAGTTCGTCAAACCGACTGATGGGTATAAAATATGTTGGTGCCTTGAAGTGATTTTCGATGCTCTTAAACAAAACGGCGTAGCTAAAACGCCGAACGGCTTTTCGTCCAAAGCTGGCATCGGCTTCCCGATAGCGGAAATAACGTTCGGTCAGATAGCGAACATAATTGCGCCGGAGTAGATCGGCTCCGATTGAGCCGATCGGATACTCCATCTTTGGCTTTCGTTTGTCCGCAAAATGAATTTTCACATCGCGCACGTCCTGCATCACAAATGCGCCTGGTCCCGTGCTGTGAATCACGTTCTTCGCTCTCGTTTTCATGCAGGTCTTTGTTTCACTAATTCATGCATCACCGCAGCAAAATGATTTCGCAACGCTGCTTCAAAAGCGGATACGATGTTATATGATCCAAACAAGGCCTTCTGTCCAAATCGCCGCTTGAACTTCTCAATGCGAGAATGTTCGACTGGTTTCTGCCCCGGTGCTGGACGATCGGAAAAATAGACTAGAACCGGCTTCTTTTGTTTAATGCCGCGTCGGATTTCTTCTTCTGTTCCCGAAGCGGCCCTTCCGGTGGGCGTTCCAAAGCGCGACCAAAAGACTGCGACGACCAGATCACAGGCGTCGAACGCTTGTTTATTGACTAATGCCTGCGGACGTCGACCGGTCGCGGGGCGGGTATGTGTGCGCCAGTTTACTAATTCGACCCGAGCTCCTAGTTGTTGCCCGTGTTGAAGATTCCAATCTCGAACCACTTCTTCGACAACAAATAGTTCCTCCGTAACGTCGGACGGCGCTGCGAGGAAAACGCGATAAAGCGTGATGGTCTGGGGCATCGCGAAAGTCTGAAGACTTCCGCCCGTGAGGGCAAGGCCCATCAGGCAATGCGAGTTTCCGTTTCCATTGCGGGCGGAGCCGTCGCATAGTTGGCCCGGAATGCCATCGCCGACAAACGACGCCGCTGCCGAGCTGCTCCAGACTTATACGGAGGGCGGCGGCATCAATTATCTCGATGCGGCAGCGATGCTGCCCTCCCGGCCGGCCATTGAAGACGCCTGTGTCGGGCTGATGAGCCTGATGTTCCCCGGCTTTCACGGAGAGCCCCTGGTCGATTCGAGCGATCTGCCCGATGTGACCCGAAGCCGAATCCGCCGGCTTCATGCGCGGATGAAGCCCGAGATTTCGAAGAGCTTCAACAAGCTCGACCGGGACATAGCCGACGCCACGGCGGATGAAATTCTTACCTGGTTCATATCGGAGCTCGGCAAATTGCGCCAGGTCCTCTGGACCGATGTCGATGCGGCTTACGAAGGCGACCCGGCGGCGACCAGTTACGAAGAGGTGATCGTCGCCTACCCGGCTATCGAAGCGATCGCCATCCAGCGAATGGCGCATCTCCTTTACGAAAAAAAGGTGCCGCTCATTCCACGCCTCATGACCGAATGGGCGCACACCCGAACAGGAATCGACATTCATCCCGGCGCCAAGATCGGACCGCATTTTTTCATCGACCACGGCACCGGGGTAGTCGTCGGCGAAACCTGCGAAATCGGGGCGCGAGTAAAGTTGTATCACGCGGTGACATTGGGTGCGCGCAGCTTCCTCAAAGACGAGCATGGCAAAATCAAAAAGGGCGGGAAACGGCATCCGACTTTGGAAGACGACGTGACCATTTATCCAAACTCGACCGTGCTCGGCGGTGAGACCGTCATCGGGGCCCGGAGCACGATCGGCGGAAACGTCTTCCTGATCCAGAGCGTGCCTCCGGATTCGCTCGTTTATTACGAGGAGAAGCAGTTGCAAATCGTGCCGAAACGCCGGGCCGGCGCCAAGGATTTCACGGCCTGACGCGCGGACGCGAGATGATTTATCTCGACTACAACGCCACAACACCGCTCTGCGCTCCCGCCCGGGAAGCGATGGAGCCATTCTTCGACCGCCATTACGGCAATCCGTCGAGCGTTCACGCCGCTGGACGCGAAGCCCGTGCGGGCGTGGACAACGCGCGCGATTGCCTGGCGGACCTGCTCGGGGTCAAACCGCACGAACTCATTTTCACCGGGAACGGGACGGAATCGAATAATCTGGCAGTGATCGGTTTGGCGCGCGCGCAGGCGGAGCGCGGCAGTCATCTGATTTGCGCCAGCACGGAGCACCATGCGGTTCTCCAGGCATTCGAGCATCTTGGGCGGCGCGAATCTTTCGACGTGACCTTCCTGCCGGTTGACGATCAGGGCCGGGTCGATCCGGCCGAATTGGAGAAGGCGATTCGCGACGACACGATTCTGGTTTCAATCATGACGGCCAATAACGAAACCGGAGTGCTCCAGCCGATGGAGGCTCTGGCCGGAATTTGCCGCGAGCGGGGCGTCCTTTTGCACAGCGACATGGTGCAGTCCTTCGGAAAAGTGGAAACGCGCCTGGGGGAGAGCGGGATCGCCGCGGCCAGTTTCGCGGCGCATAAGTTTCACGGACCAAAGGGGGCCGGTCTGCTCTACCTGCGCGCCGGCTTGCCGATCGAGGCCCTGCAATTCGGCGGCGCCCAGGAAAATCAGCGGCGACCGGGGACCGAGAACGTCTCGGCAATCGTGGGAATGGCCGCCGCTGCGGAATGGACGTTGCGCGATCGCAGCGCGGAGCAGGAAAGGCAAACGGCGTTGCGCGATCGTTTGTGGGAGCAGATCGCGGAATCCGTTCCGGTCGCCACTCAAAATGGCGACGCCTCGCAACGGCTGGCCAACACGCTGAACGTGAGCTTCGGCGGGCTCAGCTCGGAAACCATCCTGATGGCGCTCGATCTCGAAGGCGTCTGCGCTTCCAGCGGCTCGGCCTGCATGGTCGGATCGGTCGTTGCGTCTCATGTCTTGCTGGCGATGGGTCTCCCTCCCGCGCTGGCCGCCTCCGCGGTTCGGTTTTCGTTAGGCCACCACACGACCGAACAAGAGATCGATCAAGCGGGAGCGATTATCGCCAAGGTGATGAACCGCATTTCGTCCTCGAACCAACGAAAGCATGAGAAACTTCAAGGAGCGGCGATTTGAAATCGCCGTCAAACGTTGATCCGGCTGCGACC